>DAISJF010000339.1:0-3303 GCA_036821625.1 Rhodanobacteraceae bacterium | reverse complement strand
GATCCTGCCGGTCAACGCGATCGGCCGGATCGAGCCGATACCGGGCCCGCCGACGAAATCCGGCGTCGTGGTTGCGCCAATCCTCTGATTCGCCTAGTATTCGCGCCCCTTCGTCCGGCCCGGCCGGCGAAGGACCCTTGCCTCACCGCGCCGCGGGAGGCTGCCGGGACGGAAATCCGTTCGTCCGGCACCCACAAGGAGACAACATGCGTCACTACGAGATCGTGTTTCTGGTCCACCCTGACCAGAGCGAGCAGGTGCCCGCGATGATCGAGCGTTACAAGACGCTGATCGAGGGCAACGGCAACGGCAAGATCCACCGCCTCGAAGACTGGGGCCGCCGCCAGCTCGCCTACCCGATCCAGCACCTCGCGAAGGCCCATTACGTGCTCATGAACATCGAGTGCGGCGGCGAGGTCCTGAACGAGCTCGAATCCGGTTTCCGCTTCAACGATGCGGTGCTGCGGCACCTGATCATGAAGCGCGAAAGCGCGGATACCGAGATGTCCGCGATCATGAAGAACAAGGACGACAAGGGCGACCGCCGTCGCCGCGACGACGAAGGCTTCGGCTTCGGCGAGGACGACGACGCACCGCGTCCGCGCCGCGATCGCGAAGCGCGTCCGCCACGCGAAGAGGCCGTTGCTCCCGCCAGCAGCGAGCCCGCCGAGTAATTGGCCGTCCATTGTTGGGCCGCCACGTCATCCGGAGATATCGAAATGTCCAAGTTCTTCCGCCGCAAGAAATTCTGCCGCTTCACCGCCGAGGGCGTGGTCGAGATCGACTACAAGGATCTCAACACGCTGCGCCAGTACATCACCGAGACCGGCAAGATCGTGCCGAGCCGCATCACGGGCACGAAGGCGCGCTATCAGCGTCAGCTGTCGACAGCCGTGCAGCGCGCGCGTTTTCTTGCGTTGCTGCCGTACAGCGATAGTCACTGAGTTGTCCGCGAAAGCCTGCGAATCGTCATCCCGAAGGCCGGGATCCATTTTGATCTTCAAGTGCACCATGGATTCCTGTTTTCGCCGGAATGACGGCGAGAAGGCCTTCGCCGCGATCAAAACGAATCGATTGTCCATTCGGACAGCCACCGCTGCGTCGGAGAAGTTCCGGCGCTAACGAATCGGAGAAACACGATGGAGCTCATTCTTCTGCAGAAAGTGAAAAACCTCGGCAACCTCGGCGACAAGGTCCGCGTGAAGCCGGGTTATGGCCGCAACTATCTCGTCCCGCACGGCAAGGCGGCGCCCGCGACCGAGGCGAATCTCGCCGAGTTCGAGAAGCGCCGTGCCGAATACGAGGCCAAGGCGAACCAGCAGCTCAGCTCCGCCGAGGCGCGCAAGGCGCAGCTCGAAGGTGCCTCGGTCACGCTCAAGGCGAATGCGAGCCCGGAGGGCAAGCTGTTCGGCTCGATCGGTCCGCGCGACATCGCCGAGGCGCTCACCGCCGCCGGCACCGCGATCGAGAAGAGCGAAGTCGTAATGACCGAGGGACCGATCCGCCACGTCGGCGAGTTCGAGGTGCAGATTCATCTGCACGCGGACGTGCACACGACCGTCAAGGTTGTTGTGGTTCCCGAGGAATAGTCCGGCACGCGCATTGCGCGGCGGGTTCGCGAACGCGCCGCACGATTCGAACAACAATAAAGAGAGATGACGATTATTTGACGGGCACCCCCAAAGGTGCCCGTTTTTGTTGCCGGTCCTAGCCGCGCACAGGCTGTGCACAGGGTTCTCAACAGCGGGATGCCGGTTATCCCCCGCAAACGGGGACTTATCCACCGCATGTTCGACCCGCTGTCCTATCGCAGGATTTGAGAGCGTGATCTAGTATCACCAGCCCCGTCCCGAACAAGAACATCCCAGAGATGGCGGCTCTCAGCGAACGTAAACCCACGTCGAATGTCGAAGCGCTGCGCGTGCCGCCGCATTCGATCGAAGCCGAGCAGGCCGTGCTCGGCGGTCTGATGCTGTCACCGGATTCCTGGGACCGCGTCGCCGACCGCCTTACCGAGGATGACTTCTACCGGAAGGATCACCGGATCATCTATCGCGCGATCGGCGAGCTGTCCCAGAAGGGCATGCCATACGATGCGGTGACGCTGGGCGAGTGGTTCCAGGCGCAGAATCTCGCCGAAATCGTCGGCGGATCGAGCTACGTGATCGAGCTCGCGAACTCGACGCCGAGCGCGGCCAACATCGTCGCGTATGCGGACATCGTGCGCGAGAAGTCGGTGCTGCGGCAGCTGATCGACGCCGGCACAGAGATCGCCGGCGATGCGTTCGTGCCGGAAGGCCGCTCGAGCCAGGAACTGCTCGAAGTCGCCGAGCAGAAGGTGTTCCACATCGCCGAAGCCGGCGCGCGCGGCCGCAAGGGCTTCGTGACGATGCGCCAGGCGGTCAAGGACGCATTCCAGATCCTGCACCAGCGCTACGAGAGCAAGGGATCGGTGACCGGACTGGCGACGGGATTCAGCGATCTCGACGAGCTGACCGCCGGCCTGCAGCCGTCCGACCTGATCATCATCGCGGCGCGTCCTTCGATGGGCAAGACCGCGCTCGCGGTCAACATCGCCGAATACGCGGCGATCCAGAAGAAGAAGGCCGTCGCGGTGTTCTCGATGGAAATGTCGGCCTCGCAGCTCGCGTTCCGACTGATTTCCTCGCTCGGCAGCATCAACCAGCAGCACCTTCGCACCGGCGATCTCGCCGAGGAGGAATGGCCGCGCGTGACCAATGCGATCACGTTCCTGTCCGAAGCCAAGATCTTCATCGACGACACGCCGGCGCTCTCGCCGGGCGAGCTGCGCGCGCGCTCGCGGCGCCTGAAGCGCGAGCACGATCTCGGCCTGATCGTGATCGATTACCTGCAGCTGATGCAGGTGCCCGGCAACAAGGAGAACCGCGCCACCGAAATTTCAGAAATCTCGCGCAGCCTGAAGGCGCTGGCCAAGGAGCTGGACATCCCGGTGGTCGCGCTCTCGCAGCTCAACCGCTCGCTCGAGCAGCGCACCGACAAGCGCCCGGTGATGGCGGACCTGCGCGAATCCGGCGCGATCGAGCAGGACGCGGACGTGATCATCTTCATCTACCGCGACGAGTACTACAACCCGGATTCGAGCGAGAAGGGCACCGCGGAAATCATCATCGGCAAGCAGCGCAACGGCCCGACCGGAACGATCCGGCTGACGTTCCTGGGCCAGTACACGAAGTTTGCGAGTTATGCGTCGGATCGGTATGCGGGGAGTTTTGAGTGAAAGATGGGAGCCGGGAGCCGGTAGCCGGTAGCCTGAGAGCTTGC
>DAISJF010000338.1:0-3307 GCA_036821625.1 Rhodanobacteraceae bacterium | reverse complement strand
CGTACTCGGCCTCGCCTTCGTACATGTCCGCGCGCGTGCGGCCGTGCACCGCGAGCGCCGCGATACCGGCATCCTGGGCGATCCTTGCGATCGCGACGCCGTTGCGGTTTTCGCGATTCCAGCCGGTGCGGATCTTCAACGTGACCGGAACATCGACCGCGCGCACGACCGCATCGACGATACGCGCGACCAATGGCTCGTCCTGCAACAGCGCGCTGCCGGACCAGACGTTGCACACCTTCTTTGCCGGACAACCCATGTTGATGTCGATGATCTGGGCGCCGTGATCGACGTTATACCGCGCCGCGTCGGCGAGCATCGCGGGATCGTAGCCGGCGATTTGCACGCTGACCGGATCGGGCTCGCCCGCGTGGTCCATGCGCTTGAGCGACTTGCGCGTCGTCCACAGGCGAGGATCCGCGGTCGTCATCTCGGACGCGGCTAGGCCCGCGCCGATCCGCTTGCACAGCTGGCGGAACGGCTTGTCGGTGACGCCGGCCATCGGGGCGAGTACGACGGGCGGGTCGATGTCGTAGGGACCGATACGCATTCGCGCATTGTAACCGGATGCGGAATCTCGCCGTTGCGGAGCGGCGCACCGTTTCGCCGGAGCCGCATCGCGATCGAGCGACTCACGCCGCGAAGCGGCGGATCACGTCCTCGAACCTCGGCATCGCCGGCGCGGTCCCAACGGTCTCGGTCGACATCGCCGCGGCGCGATTGGCGTGGACGACCGCGTCGAAGAACGGCCGGTCGCGCAGGCGCAGCATCGCGGCGGCCAGCGTGCCGGAGAACGCATCGCCGGCCCCCGTCGAGTCGACGGCGTTCACTTTCTCCGCAAGCACGCGATAGAACGGTTTCGCGTCGCGGCGACGATCCGAGCGCTCATCGTGCGAAACGAAGCAGCCCTCGGCGCCGAGCGTGACGACCACGGTGGCAACCCCGAGCGTTCGCGCCAGCGCATGGAGCTCGCTGTTGCCGCGCTCGACGAGCGTCGCCGCAGCGATCCGCTCGCCGGCGATGCGTTCGAGGAGAAGCGCGAACTCGGTCTCGTTCGGCGTAATGAGATCGCACTGCGCCAGCAGCGTGGCGTCGAGATCGGGATGCACCGGCGCCGGATTGAGGAACCGCAGCAGCCGATGCCGGGTGCCGAGCTCGAGCGCGGCTGCGGTCGCGTCGAGATTGTTCTCGAGCTGCAGCAGGAGCATTTTCGCGGTCGCGAACGCGGATTCCTGCGCCTGCACGAACGCGGGATCGAGGCGCTCGTTCGCCGCGAGATTCACCACGATCAGGTTCGAGCCCGTGTGATCGACGACGATGCTCGATGCGGCCGTCGCAACGTCCTTGCGGATCTGCCAGCGGCACGGCAGTTTTTCGTCTTCCCCGAAACGTTGCGCGATCGCGCCGAGATGATCCTCGCCGATCGCGCCGATGAACAGCGTCGGCACGCCCTGACGCAGGCAGGCGACGGCTTGGTTGAAACCTTTTCCGCCGGGTCCGGTGTTGAAGCCGAGCGCGCGGCGCGTCTCGCCGGTTTCCGGAAAACGGTCGGTCAGCCAGGCGTGATCCTGGACGTACGAACCGACCACCACGACATCCGCGTCGCCAGCCATCTTTTCCGCATCCCGTGAGTGGGCCGACGACAGTCTAGCGTCGAAAATGCCGCAAGGCGCGCGTAACGCGCGCCTTGCATGCCCATCTTGTCAGCGGATGTCGCTGCGAATCACGATGTCGACGCGACGGTCGTTCTCGGCGAGCGTCGCATAGCCGACACGTCGCGTGGCGATGCGCGCCGGATCCACGCCGCGTGCGTCGAGATAATCGCGCACGCTGTCGGCGCGTCGATCGGCCAGTCCGTCGGCGCCGAACGCCTCGACCGCGATACCGGCGTCCGTGTCGTTGCGAAGCACGCGGGCGACCGCGTCCAGCGATTCCTCCGCCGTCGGCGTCAGCTCCGGACGGCCGGGCTCGAACATGTAGTCGCCGAGCCGGATCACGAGGCCGCGCGCATCGAGTCGCGATTCGACGCCGGGCAACTGATTCTGCATCGCCATGAGCTCGGCGCGCGCGCGCGGAACCAGCTCACCGCTGTCGGTACCCACGACACGCTGCGGGACCGTGGTCACGATCGTCGTCGTGCCGACTCCCGCGGCGTTCTGCGCCAGCAGCCGCTCGCGCTCGATGCCGAGCTCGGCGCCGCGATGTTCCGCGGCACGCGCGAGTGCGCTCGCTTCGGCGATGCCGATCAGCTTGTCGGCGATGTAGACGCCCTGTTCGTACGACCGCGCGTCGAGCATGCGCGCGTTGCGCGAGAGCACGTCGACGGCCGCGTCGGCATTGGCGAGCTCGTTTCCGCCGTTGTCGGCGATGACCGGGTCACCGTGCAGGCGATCGAGATCGGTTTGCAGGCGCACGACCTCGGGCGGAGGACCCGGCGGCACCGTGGCGCAGCCGGCAACGCAGAGCGCGACGGCCGTCGCGAGAAGCCAGTGGTCACGAGACATTTTCATGGCGCACCTCCGAGCTGTTGCCGCAGCGAATCGACGCTGCGTTCGATTTCCGCGGTCGCGGCTTCGGCGCGATGCTGGCGCGAGCGCGAAGAGGCGAGGTCGCCATCGACCTTCGCGCGCTCGGCGTAGAACGCGACGTTGTTCCAGTCGCGGTTGTCGGCGGCGCTTTGCGCGGAATCGAGCATCGCGTGCGCCTCGCCGAGATCGTCCGGCGCGTAGCGCGCCGCATCGTCGCGCTCGGCGGCCTGTACGGCAGTGAGGGCTTGAGTGAGCTCGAGCTGCGCAGTGTCGCGCTCGACCGCTGCGGCGGCGCCGGACACCGCCAGCGCCGCAACGATAAGGAAGCGGTATCGGATCATGGGCGATCTCCTTGAAACCCATCGTCGGCAGCGCTCGCGCGCACCGATGTCCCGCTTCCCGCGCCGACTATGCGAAGCGCGCCGTGAACCGAAGCGAAACTCGTTGCGGCCGTGTAAAGGGCGTCGACTCGCGCTGAACGGAGTCCGAACGGAACGCGTTCTCAGAGCGGGGCGAGCACGCCCGCGATCGTCGCCGTCATGAAGGTCGCAAGCGAGCCGCCGAGAACGGCGCGCAGACCGAATCGCGCGAGGTCCGAGCGTCGCCCGGGCGCGATGCCGCCGATGCCGCCGATCTGGATCGCGATCGACGAGAAGTTGGCAAAGCCGCACAGCGCGTACGTCGCGATGAGCTGGCTGTGCTGGGTGAGCTGGTCGAGGTGGCGGGACATGTCGACGTACGCGACGAACTCGTTGACGACCACTTTCTCGCCGATGAAG
>DAISJF010000337.1:0-3315 GCA_036821625.1 Rhodanobacteraceae bacterium | reverse complement strand
GGCCGATGTTGCAGTCGTCGCCGCCTACGGGCTGCTTCTGCCGCCGCCAGTGCTGCAGGCGCCTAGGCTCGGCTGCCTGAACGTCCATGCCTCGCTGCTGCCGCGCTGGCGCGGCGCCGCGCCGATCCAGCGCGCGATCCTTGCCGGCGATGTCGAAACCGGCGTCGATCTGATGCGCATGGAACCGGGTCTCGACACCGGTCCGATCCTGCTCGAACGAAAGACGCCGATCGGAGCGGCCGAAACCGGCGGGTCCCTGCACGATCGCCTCGCGGCGCTCGGCGCCGACGTGCTGGGCGAAGGTCTGGCGCGCCTTGCGCGCGGCGAAACGCTGGGTTCGCATCCGCAGGCGGAGAGCGGCGTCACCTACGCGCGCAAGATCGACAAGGCCGAAGCGCGGCTCGACTTCCGCGAGCCCGCCGCGGCGCTCGCACGCAAGGTCCGCGCGTTCGATCCGTGGCCGGTTGCCGACGTGGAATTGAGCGGCGAACGGCTGCGCATCTGGTCCGCGCAGGCGCTCGCCGGCAGCGTCGACGCGGAGCCGGGCACGATCGTCGGCGGCGGACGCGATGCGCTGGATGTCGCGACCGGTGACGGCGTGTTGCGCATACTCGAAGTGCAGCGCGAAGGCGGCCGGCGCATGAGCGTGCGCGACTGGCGCAACGCGCGCCGCGATCCCGGAGCCGTGCAGTGAATGCCGGCGCTGCGCTGCGCGCCGAAGCAGCGCGCGCGCTGGCGCGCATCGTGTTCGACGGCGTCTCGCTGCGCGCGACGGTCTCTGGCTCGGCGCCGCGCTTCGACGATCCGCGCGATCGCGCGCTGCTGTCGGCCTCATTGATCGTCGCGACGCGCTGGTGGCTGCGTCTCGACGCCGCGATCGCCAAACTCCTGGAAAAACCGCTGCCGGCCAAGGCCGGCGAAATCCGCGCTCTCCTCGCGATCGGCTGCGCGCAGATCGCGATGCTGCGGATGCCGGTCTACGCGGTCGTCGCATCGTGCGTCGATGCGGCGCGCGGGCTCGGCCTGTCGCGCTATGCGGGTCTGGTCAACGCGCTGCTGCGTCGTTTCGTGCGCGAGCAGGCGGCGCTCGACGCCGAGCTCGACGCCGACGAGATCACGCGCACGGCGCACCCGCGCTGGCTCATCGACGCATTGCGCCGCGACTGGCCCGACGATGCCGACGCGATGCTCGACGCGAACAATCAGGAGGCGCCGCTGACGCTGCGCGTCAATCGACGACGCGCGGAACGCGCGGATCTCCTGGACCGGCTGCTCGCACACGGCATCGCCGCCGATCCGCATCCGGGACTCGCCCACGCGATCGTGCTCGAGCGCAGCACGGACGTGACTGCGCTTCCGGGCTACGCGCAAGGGTTGTTCTCGGTGCAGGACGGCGCGGCGCAGCGCGTCGCCGATCTGGTCGATCCCGCCGCGGGGCAGCGCGTCCTCGACGCCTGCGCCGCGCCGGGCGGCAAGGCCGCGCATATCCTCGAACGTGCCGATGTCGCGCTGACCGCGCTCGATCGCGACGAGACCCGGCTTGCGCGCGTGCGCGAAAACATGGAACGGCTGGGACTGCAGGCGGACTTGCGCCATGGCGATGCGCTGGTGCCCGGCACCTGGTGGGACGGCCGCGCGTTCGACCGGATCCTGATCGATGCGCCGTGCTCGGCGACCGGCATCATCCGCCGCCAGCCGGACATCAAGCTGCATCGGCGCGCCGCCGACATCGGGCCGCTCGCGGAGATGCAGGAACGCATGCTGGCCGCACTCTGGCCTTTGCTCGCGCCGGGCGGACGACTAGTCTATGCGACCTGCTCCGTGCTCAGAGCCGAAAACGAGGCGGTGCTGGCCGGCTTTCGCGCCGCCTGCGCGGACGCTTCGATCGTGCCGGTGCCGAGCGCGTTCGGCCGCGCGGCAGGCACAGGCCGGCAGCATCTGCCGGGTGCGGGAGGCATGGACGGGTTCTACTATGCGGTTCTCGAAAAGCCTCGCTAGCGCGATCGCCATCGCGGCCTGCCTCGTCGCGGGTTGCAGCGCGCTCGCGCAGCAGCAGCCGGGTACGCTCGCGATACGCGGCGCGCGATTCGGCGGCGCGCCCGACGCGCCGACGCTTGAGCTCGGCCTCGACTGCCGACTTTCGGGGCCGATGCAGGACGCGCTCGATCACGGCATTCCGCTGACCTTCGCGATCCGCGTCGATGCCGGCCGCTGGCGTTTCCTGCCTTCCGCCGCGCGTTCCGAGCAGCGCATCGAGCTGCGCTATTTCCCGCTGTCGCGGCGCTATCAGCTGCGCGACCTCGATGCGAGCGCGGACGTGCGCTCGTTCGCCACGCCGGGTTATCTGCTCGCCGGTCTCAATTCGCTGCGGCTGCCGCTGCCGCGGACATTTGCCGCGTTGCCCGGCGATGCGTCGGTGCGCGTGCACGCCGCGCTCG
This sequence comes from Rhodanobacteraceae bacterium, assembly GCA_036821625.1. GTDB lineage: Bacteria > Pseudomonadota > Gammaproteobacteria > Xanthomonadales > Rhodanobacteraceae > Dokdonella_A. Next base: position 877 of record DAISJF010000337.1, on the reverse strand, counting down.
AGACCGCGGCGTTGCCCGGCGCGCTGCGTCTGCCGGCGTTGTTCGAACCCGCCTGGCACCTCTCGGCCCCGGAGTACACATGGCATCCCGGAGCTGGCTGAAATTCGCGCTGCGTCGCGCGCTGCCGGCGCTGGCCGTGCTGGCGCTGCTGCTCGCGTCGCTCAAGCTCGCCGAAGACGCGGCCGGCGGCGGCGGCGCCGGCCTTTACTACCGCTGGATCCTCGGCGCGGCCGCGGCGGCGCTCGCACTGCTGGCGCTCGCGATCGCGCAGCGCCTGTGGCGGCTTCGCATCGATCTCCAGCGCGGCGCGCCCGGCGCACGGCTCGGTCGCCGATTGCTGATCATGCTCGTCCTGCTCGCTGTCCCGCCGGTCGTGGTGGTCTACGGATTCGCGCTCAGGTTCCTCGACGCGACGATCGACAACTGGTTCAACGTCAAGCTCGAGCAGGGACTCGACAACGCGCTCGAGATCGGCCGCATCGTCGTCGACGAGCGCATGCGCGTCGCCGAACAGTCGAGCGCCGAGGTCAGCGCGCGGCTCGACGGAGCGCAATCCGGCGAGCTGCAGGGTGTTCTCGACAGCGAGATCGACACGGTCGGCGCAACGCAGCTGACCGTGTTCGGCGAGGACGGTCGCGTGCTCGCGACGGCAAGCTCCGATCCGCGTTATCTGAATCCGCCGCTGCCCGACGCGACGGTGCAGATGCGCGTCGAAGGCAACGGCCGCTATGCGGCGGCCGAGCCGATCGGCGACGCGCTGATGCTGCGCGTCGCGATGCCGGTCAGCGGCGACGTGCCCGGCGAAAAACGTCTGCTGCAGGGACTGTTTCCGCTGCCGACGCAGCTGCAGGCGCTGACGCGCGGCGTCGAGAACGCG
>DAISJF010000336.1:0-3316 GCA_036821625.1 Rhodanobacteraceae bacterium | reverse complement strand
GAATCGGCGCTGCGGCAGATGGCGCAGAGCTATCCCTACGATTCGCACGACGACAACATTCCGTCGTTGCGCAGCCACGGCGACCAGATCACCACGCACCTGCGCGACGAGATCCAGACGCGGCTCGGCAAGGCCGGCGTGCAGGTCATCGAGGCGCGCATCAGCCACCTCGCCTACGCGCAGGAAATCGCGCAGGCGATGCTGCAGCGCCAGCAGGCCGGCGCGATCATCGCCGCGCGCACGCGCATCGTCGAGGGCGCGGTCAGCATGGTCGAGATGGCGCTTTCCGAGCTCGGCAAGCGCGGCGTCGTCGATCTCGACAACGAGCGCCGCGCGGCGATGGTTTCGAACCTGCTCGTCGTGCTCTGCGGCGATCGCGCGACCCAGCCGGTCGTGAACACCGGCACGCTCTACACCGGCTGATCGGCGTGGCCGACGAAAAGAAAGCCTATCCGCTGCGCATCAGCACCCGGATTCTGGACGCCGTGCAGGGCTGGGCCGACGACGAGCTGCGCTCGGTCAATGCGCAGATCGAATATCTCCTGCGCGAAGCGCTGCGAAAAGCCGGCCGCCTGAAGCCGGCCGACGACACGACGAGCCACCGCGGTCGCAAGTGATGCGCTAGAGTGCGTGCCATGCATGCGTCGCCGGCATCGATCGCCGCAATCTTCCTGCTCGCGTCCGCTCCGCTCCGCGCAGAGATGCCCGTCGACGCGCACGCGCTCTGCGATGCGCATGCGGATGCGCTGCTCACCGCACTCGGCGAGGCGCACTACGAAGACGCGACGGCCGATTTCGATGCCGCGCTCCGCGCGCGTTACACGGTCGCGCGGCTCAGGAAAGACTACGAAGCGCTGCCCTCGAGCTACGGCAAGGTGCTCGGGCGCGGGCGGCCGCACACCGGCGACGCCGGCGGACACACGGTCGTGTTGACGCCGCTGATCTTCGAGCGCGGCACGATCACGGCGGAAGTCCACTGCAGCGGCGACGGCGCCGTGTCGGACCTGCGCCTCGACGTCACGCAGGTCATGGGCAAACCCTAGCCTGCCCGAAGGAACGCCGAGCGCGCATGCCGAGGTCACCGTTCAGCCATGCCATGCTTCCATGCCGCGACGCGCGCGATGCGACACGCGGCACGAACGCATCTATCGCCTCGCGCCACCAATTCGTGAACGGAGCCCATTCCATGTCGATCCGCAGGCTCGCATTCGTATTGCTGGCGGGCGTTTCGCTGGCCATCGCCGCGCCGCCGAAAACCGATCCGCAGAGCTCGGCGCCGCCGACCGACACGATCGACGTCGATGCGATGGCGCGCGCGAAGGATGTGGATACGAACGCGGCGCAGAACTCGACCGACTCGACCGCAACACAGACGACGCAGGATGCGACGGCACCTGCACCTCCGGCCGGCGCCGCGGGGACGCCGCCGGAAACCCCGCCGGCGGCGACAGCCATCGACAGCGGCGCGCCCGCGTCGATGCCGGAATCATCGGCGCCTGCAGCGGCACCGACCGCTGCGGAGACGAACGCGGCTCCGACGAGCGTGCCGCCATCGCTGGAGGCGCCGACCGCAGAGCCGGACAGCGCCGAGAAACGCATCGCGGCGGGCTGCGTGTCGCGCGCGACGAGCCTGCTCGACGACGCGCAAAAAGCCGACTTCGGCAGCGCGACACGCGACTTCGACGCAAAGATGCGCACGGACATGCCGGCGCCGAAGTTCAAGCAGCAGTGGGAATCGCTCTCGCAGTTCGGCAGGCTCGTCGCGCGGGGTCAATCCCATCTCGGCTCGGGTCAGGGCTATACGATCGTGATGATTCCGCTGATCTTCGAAAAGACGAATCTCGTCGCGCAGATCGCCTGCGGCAGCGACGGCCGCATCGCAGGTTTCCATGTCACGCCCGCGCCGAAACCGCAGTTCTGAGCGCCGGTCCCGTCGTCCGCCGACGATGTCGAAGATCACCCCTGCACCGCCCAAGCGCTGCGACGCTGCGCGTCGTCGTGAAGTCATCGAGCAGGCGATAGCGCTCGGCGTGCCGCGCGACTACGCTCGCGCGCGGAGGCTCGCGCTCGTGCGCGAGCCGCGCGAGCTCGCATTCATCGGCCTCGACGTGCACCAGCGTCCGGCGTGGCTCGCGCCGCGCGCCGCGCGCGCGTTCGCGCGGCTGCGCGACGCAGCGCGCGAGGATCGCGTGAGGCTCGACGTCGTATCCGCGTTTCGCTCGGCCGAATACCAGCTCGGCATCCTGCGCGCCAAGCGCGAGCGCGGAATCGCGATCGCGGAAATCCTGCGCGTCAGCGCAGCGCCCGGCTACAGCGAGCATCACTCGGGGCGCGCGCTGGACCTGACGACGCCGGGCTACGCCGCGCTCGAAGAAGAGTTCGCACGCTCGCCGGCATTCGCGTGGCTGCGCCGGCATGCCCGACGTTTCGGCTTCGCCCTGTCCTATCCGCGCAGGAACCGGCACGGCATCGCCTACGAGCCGTGGCACTGGTGCTGGCACGCAGCACGACGCTGATCGTCGCGGCGTTTCAGTGGAAATGGCCCTCGTGTCCGCGATGGCGTCGCGCGCGCACGAGATGCACGAGAAACGGAACGATCGCCGCGAGTCCGAGCACCCAGTGCAGGGTCGACACCGAGAGGTGCCAGCGTTCGTCGCCGACGTAGTACAAGAGATAGCCGCTCGCGACGAGAAGCAATAGTGCTGCCACGCTGAGAATCCCGCTCGGGCGACGATGTCCGCGCCGCCAGTTCGGTGCGACGTGCACGACCCAGAGCAGACCGCCGAGCCACAACGTCGCGAATGCGAACAGCGCGTGTGCGCGCAGCGCCCACGGCTGGAGCGGATGCGGCGTCGTTCCGAATTCGCCGGACTGCTGGAATCCGTAGCGAAGCACGAGCCATGCGGCACCGGTCGACCAGAGTCCGCCGAGAACGACGTAGGCAATCCAGCGGCGCCTGCGCGAAAGCAGGGACGGCGCGCGATGGCCGCGTCCCGGAGTCATGCGGCGCGTCCGACGGAGCGCCAGTCGGCGTCGCGATAAACAATCGCCTGCGCATGGCGCGCCTCGAGCAACGGACCCGCCGCGTCGGCATCGGCGATCACGACCTTGGTCAGCGCGTCGGCGAGCGCGCAGCGATCGGCGACGACGGTCACGGCGCGATCGACGGGCAGCGGCTCACGACGCACGCCGTCGACGTGCGGTCCAACCATCCGACCGCGATGCCACGCCCGTTCGAAATAGCCGCCGCTGCTGGCGACGGCGCCCTCGCCGAGCAGCAGCGCGCGTTCGGGCCGCTGCGTGATCGGCGATCGGA
>DAISJF010000335.1:0-3316 GCA_036821625.1 Rhodanobacteraceae bacterium | reverse complement strand
CGCGGACGAGAATCACGGTCACGTTATCCGCACCACCCTGATCCAGCGCCGCGAGCACGAGGTGATCGACGCACTCCTGCGCAGTCAGATCCTCGCGCGCAAGGACCGACGCGATCATCGCATCGGTCACTTCTTCGGTGAGCCCGTCGCTGCAGAGCAGAAGCTGCATGCCGGGATCGAGCTGGCCGTGCGCGCTGCCGATCCGCATCGATTGCGGATCGGTCACGCCGAGCGCCTGCGTGACGACGTTGCGGTGCGGGTGCGTGCGCGCCTGCTCGGCGGTGATCGCGCCCTGGTCGATCAGCTCCTGCACGTAGGAATGATCCTGCGAGAGCTGCTTGAGACCCTTGTTCCAGAGATAGACGCGGCTGTCCCCGACCCAGGCGACCTCGAATTCGTTGTCGCCGCCGATGCGCAGCGCCGCGATCGTCGTGCCCATCGGCAACGCCTCGGAGCGGCGGGTCGAATGACGGATGATTTCCTCGTCCGCGAGCTGGATCGCGGGGATGAGCGCGGTGCCCTTGCCGACTTCGCGCACGAGCGTGTCGCGAGCGAGCGCGCTGGCGACCTCGCCGTGCTCGTGGCCGCCCATGCCGTCGGCAACCAGCCAGAGGCCGAGATTGGCGTCGGCGTAGTAGGTGTCCTCGTTATGTTCGCGGCGCAGGCCGACGTGGGTGCTGTGTCCGAACTCGATCATGCGCTGCGCGAGTAGGGTGTGTGGATGGGGCCGATCGGCGGCTTCGGGTCGATGCGGCCCGGCCCCGCAGCGCCCTTCGGCTCATAGCATGCCGCGCGGCTCGCGCCGGACGCAAGCGGCGGCGCCGCGATCAAGCGGAACCCTTGGCGGACCGGCATTCTGCGAGGGCGGCCGAGCGGACATGAAACGACCGCGCGGCCATATGGGGCGTGAATTGTCTGTCCTTCCGTCACGACGATTTCCTACAGCTCGGTGCGAAGCGGGCGGATGCGCGAATTCATCGGTTGCGCCAGACTTCCTTCATGCGCCGTACAGCGGCAGGGCGTTCGCGCATCGCGTCGGCTGGCAGCGGCCGGTCAGCCTGCAATCCGTATAATTGGTTTCCGGAGACCCGATGATGAAGATGCGCACCGCAACGCTCGACGCCGCTGCCGCAGTCAATCTGCTCAAGCACGCGCGATCGGTCTGCGATCAGCTCAACCCGCTCGGTACGCCGATGACGATGGCGGAGCTCCAGCAGCGCGCGCAGATCGTCGACAGCGTGATCCGCGCCCGCGCAAAGCTTCAGCTGCTGCGCAACCGCGCCATCGCGCTCGAGCTCGCCGTCGAACGCTTCAAGGCGCGCAAGGCCGGCAAGGCCGCGTAGGGACGACCCCGATCTTCAACTGTTGATCGCGCAGGCGAAATCGTGCCGCGCCGACGCGGCGTCGACATATCGCCAGCGCCGGATCATCCGACGCGGATAGCCGGCCGGATCCCCGTCGCTGTAGAACATCGAATCGTGAAAACTGCCCGTGCGTGTCCCGGTCTCGAACGCGATCTCGAACTCGATCGGCGTATGCGGCCGGGGTGCGATCACGGACGCACCCACCCACTCCATCTTTGCCATCCCGAATTGCCGTTGAAATCCATGGTCGCGAAGCGAATCCTCGCGCTGCGCTGTCCCGTGCGAATCTTCGAAGGCGTCGCTCGGCCGCGCGAGGTGTCGGCGCGAGCCCGAACGTTTCGAAGGAAACGAAAAGCCGTCGGAGGGGACGGCTTTCCGGCCTGCGGTCGCTGATGGAGCCCAAGGGCTCCGGCACCGAGCGCGCCGGCGCGAATCGCTGACTTGCAGGCGGCGCGCAGTATGCCGTCGGCTACGCGCCGGGTCTGTAGGAAATCGACCTGCGAATTGCAACGAATCGCAACGTATGGCGTTGCCGGACGGGATGTCCGGCGCTTGCGCTCGCAAGGAACGCGTCGGCGCGGCCGGCGACTACTGGGGTGCGATCGACAGGATGACGGCCATCACGACGACGCACGTCGCGATCACGCTGAGCGCCTGCCAGCCCGAGATGCCGTGGTAGTTGTCCATTTTGGTGCTCATGCCGCGAGCTCGGCTTTTCTGGCGCGGAACCTTGCGAGCGCGGTTTCCAGCGACACCGCGCGATCGCGCAGCTGCTGGAGCTTGCTCGATGCGTTGATCACCGCCGCGATCACGCGTGCGCGGTGTTCGATCTGCGCAGGCGTCATCGGCAGGCCGAGCGGACTCAGGTTCGCGCACGCGCTGCGCGCGCGCTCCATCACCGCGACCGCCGCCAGTACGTCCTGCGCTGCATTCTTGACGAGCATGATCCTTCTCCAGATGCGAGGTACCCGACCCGCCGGCGAGCAACGCGGACGTCCCGTTCGTCCCTGCGCGTCGATCGCCGACGGCGAGTGTGCTCATGGTCACGTTTCCGCCGGCGGGCGTAATCGGCAGATCGCTGCGCAGGTTTGTAGGGAATTTCCGACAGTCGTGTGCGATCCGTCGACGCTTGTCGGGCTGGCTCCAGCACGATCCGGACCGTTCGCACGGCCGGGACAGGCAACAGCGATGGCGGGACTCGGAGCCGGATTCCGTATCACGATCAAGAGCGTCCGCCGAACGATCGTCTGCCACGATATGCGTCGGGCCATCGCAACCCCCAAGGCATGTCCGCGATGGCCCCTTCGGCGGGCGCTCCCTCCTGGCGCGTCCCGGCCTGCTTCCCGCCCACGTCTCGCTCCGTCCTTTTCGTCACAAAACGCTTGTCGGCGCAGCGCCGCGCGGGCTGGAATGGCGCCGGATTCTCGAGGAGCGGTCATGCGCACGACGATTCTCTGGGCGGCGGCGATGGTTGCGACGGCAGCCCAGGCGGCGCCGTTCGAATGGAGCGCCTACGGCGGCGACGGTCGCGGCCAGCGCTACGCGCCGATCGCCGAGATCACGTCCGCGAACGTCAGTGGGCTCGAGCTCGCCTGGACTTTTCGAACCGGTGAGCTCGGCGAAGGCTTCAGCCGGGCGGGCGACGCGCTGACGTTCGAAGCGACGCCGCTGCTCGTCGACGGCACGCTCTATTTCAGCACGGCGACCGGAAAAGTGTTCGCGCTCGACGCCGCGCACGGCACCGAGTCGTGGCAATTCGATGCGGCGGTCGATCGCAGGCGCGACTATTCCGAGATGACCTCGCGCGGCGTCAGCTACTGGCGTGATGCGAGCGCGACGTCGGGCGCGTGCGCGTCCCGGATCCTGTTCGCGACGATCGACGCGCGCCTGTTTGCAATCGACGCGAAAACGGGCAAGCGCTGTGCGGATTTCGGCACGAACGGCGAGGTCGC
>DAISJF010000334.1:0-3321 GCA_036821625.1 Rhodanobacteraceae bacterium | reverse complement strand
GCTTCCATTGCAGGCAATCGCGCCCAGCGCTGCCGGCGGCTCCGGTTCGTGGCACTCGATGAAACTGCCCGCCTCGCTGACGGGAGCGAGATATACGTACGCGCCAACGACGGTGCCCGAGACATCGCTGTCCGTATCGGCGTAGATCGCCGTGCCTTCCTGTGCGAGATTGTCGTGAATGCGGAAGTCGTAAGCGCAAAGGCTGGGGAAGTCGGGAAAGTCGGGGTATTGCGCAACCGGCTTCAGATAGATCCCGCCGCCGGTGGCCGCCGCGGAGTTGTTGGCGATCTGGACGGGATTCTGCGGATCGGTCGTGAACAGACGGACCGATGCCAGATCGCCGTCATCGATCTCGGAGATCACCGCGATGCCGCCGCCGTACTGCGCATCGTTGAACTGCAGCACCGCGCCGCCGAGGTAGCCCGGTGATCCGATATCGGCACGCGCGGGACCGAGAACCTCGATGCCGCCGCCGTAGCCGCCGAGCGCGTGGTTATAGCCGATCAGGGTAGAAGGCTGCAGCACGTAGAGGCGCGTGTTGCCTTCGACGCGGATGCCACCGCCGGATGTCGAGGCCGTGTTGTTCAGGATCAGCGAATTCTGCTCGAGCACGATCGCTGCGGGCGCGTTCGTGCCGTCGACGTTGATGCCGCCGCCGTAGCCGGCGCGATTCAACGCGACGGTCGCGTTGGAGAGCAGCAGCGCGCCGCCGACTTCGCCGGTGAAGCTGATGCCGCCGCCGCTGGCGTTGTCATCGCGATTCGCGCCAGTGATGTACAGGTTGCCGAGAAATACGTCGCCGCCGGCGCTCGAGATGTCGAACACGGGTCCCCCGTCGTTACCGGCGCCGCTGATGGTCGTGTAGTCGGACGGATCGATGTTGGGATCCGCGCAGCTCACGAAGCCACCCTCGATGATGACGCCGTCGACGTCGTTCACGAACACGTGCTCGCCCGTGTAGTCGTACCGCGTGCCGCTGACGAGGTCGTTGCTGATCCAGACGAAGTCGACGCCGGGCGTGTCCCTGGCCGCGTCGACGGCGGCCTGGATGGTCGAAAACGGGCAGTCCGCCGCCGGACCCACCGTGAAAATCGAGTAGGCGAACGCGCTCGTGTGCGCCCACAGGCAAGCCGCGCCGGCCGCTGCCACGGCGCGAGACAAGCGGAATGGATTCGCCATGACGTTCTCCTGCACTGCCTTGCGTCATAGGCAGAGAACGTCGTTTCGCGAAGTTACCTGACATCGGCCGCAAACCGATGGCCGGCTTCACGCAGCATTCGAGGCGTTCAGCTGCGGCGTGCCGTCACGCCGCGCTGAGGCTCACGTCACCCAGGGCAGGATCAGCCAGCCCAATACCAGCAGAATCAGCGCATAGCGTGCGAGCTTGTACCCGAGCGGATGGCGTCGCTTGAACGCTTTCTTGCGCTCGCCTACGCGATGCGCGAAACCGTACAGCCGGTTGACGGCGCCGACGTGCTCGGTCTCGAGATTCTGCGTCGCGGTCGCCTGACCCAGGACGCGGCTGACCCCGCGGTTGATCGCGCGCATGAACGGCGTCTTCAGCGGCCGCTCGACGTCGCAGAACAGGATCACGCGCGTCTGGTCGGTCTTGTTCTCGGCCCAGTGCACGAAGGTCTCGTCGAACACGATGTCTTCGCCGTCGCGCCATGAATACGGCTGGCCGTCGACGAAGATCAGACAGTCGTCGGAATTCGGCGTGATGAGACCGAGGTGATAGCGCAGCGATCCGGCGAACGGATCGCGGTGCGGATTGAGCTTGCTGCCGGGCGGCAGCAACGCGAACATCGCCGCCTTGACCGAAGGAATGCGTTCCAGCAGCGCGACCGTCTGCGGACACAGCGCGTGCGCCGACGGCAGCGGTTCGCCGTACCACTTGAGATAGAAGCGTTTCCACCCCTCCTTGAAGAACGATCCGAAGCTCGCGTCGTTGTGCTTTTCGGCCGCGCGGATGTAACCCTCGTCGAACAGGTGCAGCGCTTCCTCGCGGATCGTGCGCCAGCTGTCGCGCATCGGATCCAGGTGCGGAAACCTCGGACGATCCAGGATCGGCCGCGACGGCACGGCCGAAAACGCGTACATCAGCACGTTGTACGGCGCGAAGATGCCGGAGTGATCGAGCAGCTGCCGACCGAATCGCAGCCGGGCGCGGCCGCGTAGGTGCACGTAGAGCACGCTGAGCAGATAGATCGCCAGCAATGCGATCAGGAGAAGCCGGACGGAGAATTGCGGCACGTTCGAATCGCGAGGGTCGATGCGCAAAGGATACGCCGAGACCGAAGCGTCGGCAGCAGCGCTCGCGCCGCGCTATTCCCTGGCCCGCCGATCGGCCTTGAGTTGCGCGAACGCGGAGCGCACGAAACGACCGGTCTCGGCTCCCTCGACGACGGCGTCGAGGACCAGCGCATCGAACGTCCCGGCGACGTCGCTGGCTTCGACCAGCGCCGAGGCGAGACGGCCGGCTTCCTTGGGCGAGTCGAAGCCGCGGCTTTGCAGCAGCGTCGCGCCGTCGCTCGCGGTCAGCTTGAAATAGAACTTGCCGTCGGGCTCGCGATAGCTCACCAGTTTCGGCAGCGCGATCACCGGAGCGGTTTCGACAGTCGCAGCGCGGCCGTGATCGGTCAGGCGGCGCACGCCGACGGCCCAGCGCAGACGCTCGATGAATTCGCGGCTGCGCGCGCGCGCCTTCTGCGCGCCGGCACGCAGCCGGTCTTCGATCTCCTGCGGGCGTGCGATCAGCGCGTCGTAGCGTTCGCGCGCTGGCGCAAGCTCCTTGTCGATACGCTCGAACAGCTGCTGCTTCGCTTCGCCCCACGCGATGCCGTCGGCGAACGCGCGTCGCATCGCCGTGGTTTCCGCGGGGCTCGCGAACGCCTGATAGATCGCGAAGAGATTCGAATTCTCCGGATCCTTCGGCTCGCCCGGCGCGCGCGAATCGGTGACGATGCCGAGGATCGCTTTCTTGAGATCCTTCGCCGGCCGCCACAGCGGAATCGCGTTGTTGTAGCTCTTCGACATCTTGCGGCCGTCGGTGCCCGGCAACGTCGCGACGCTTTCCTCGATGCTCGCTTCCGGCAGCACGAAATAGTCGCCGCCATAGATATGGTTGAAGCGCTGTGCGATGTCGCGCGCGATCTCGATGTGCTGCACCTGATCGCGGCCGACCGGTACGTCGTGCGCGTTGAACATCAGGATGTCCGCGGCCATCAGCACCGGGTACATGTAGAGACCGGCCGTGATGCCGGCATCGGCGTCTTCGCCGCCGGCCGTGTTCTGATCCACCGCGGCTTTGTACGCATGCGC
>DAISJF010000333.1:0-3325 GCA_036821625.1 Rhodanobacteraceae bacterium | reverse complement strand
ACAACGAATTCGGCCGGCCGTGCCTCGGCGGCTATTTCCGCACGTTCGAGCAGGAGACGCACGAAGCGGGCCTGCGGCGCGGCTACGACAAGCCGATCATGATCGCAGGCGGCCTCGCCAATCTGCGCAAGGCCGACGTCGAGAAGCGCTTGCTCCGCGACGGCGATGCCGTGATCGTGCTCGGCGGTCCATCGATGCTGATCGGGCTCGGCGGCGGCGCGGCCTCGTCGATGGCGGCGGGCTCGAGCTCCGCGGAGCTCGACTTCGCGTCCGTGCAGCGTGACAACCCGGAAATGCAGCGGCGCTGCCAGCAGGTGATCGATGCGTGCTGGGCGCGCGGTGCATCGAATCCGGTCGTGTCGATCCACGATGTCGGCGCCGGCGGTCTCTCCAACGCGATTCCGGAGCTGCTCAACGATTCCCATGTGGGCGGACGCATCGATCTGCGCGCGATCCCGAGCGACGACCCGCACCTCTCGCCGATGCAGATCTGGTGCAACGAATCGCAGGAACGCTACGTGCTCGGCGTGCGGCCCGCCGATGTCGCGCTGTTCGAATCGCTGTGCGCGCGCGAGCGCTGTCCGTTCGCGGTCGTCGGCCACGCGACGGTCGAGCGCCGCCTGATCGTCGAGGATCCGCGCGCCGGCGCTCCTGATCCCGCCTCCCGCCTCCCGTCTCCAGACAAGACCGTCATCGACCTCCCGCTCGACGTGCTGTTCGGCAAACCGCCGCGCATGCAGCGCGATGCGCGGCATTCGACCCAGCGTGTCGCCGTCGTCGCGGACGACGAAGGCATCGCGCTCGATGACGCGGTCCGGCGCGTGCTGCGCTTGCCGTCCGTCGGCAGCAAATCGTTCCTGATCACGATCGGCGACCGCACGGTCGGCGGGCTCTGCTCGCGCGATCCGATGGTCGGACCCTGGCAGGTGCCGGTCGCCGATTGCGCCGTTACGCTCGCCGACTTCGACGGCTTCGCGGGCGAGGCGATGGCGATGGGCGAGCGCACGCCGCTCGCGCTGATCGATGCCGCGGCGTCGGCGCGCATGGCGGTCGGCGAAGCACTGACCAATCTCGCCGCCGCCGAAGTGAAGCTCGACGAAGTGCGGCTCTCGGCAAACTGGATGGCCGCGGTCGGACATCCGGGCGAGGACGCGGCGCTGTACGACGCGGTGCGCGCGGTCGGCATGGAGTTGTGTCCGGCGCTCGGCGTTTCTATTCCGGTCGGCAAGGATTCGCTGTCGATGCAGACGCGCTGGAAGGACGCCGCGGGCGAACAGCGCACGCTCGCTCCGGTGTCGCTGATCGTTTCCGCATTCGCGCGCACGCGGGATGCGCGCCAGGCACTGACGCCGCAGATCGTGCTCGATCAAGGCGAAAGCGAGCTCTGGCTGATCGATCTCGGCGCAGGGCAGGCGCGGCTCGGCGGCTCGAGCCTCATGCAGGCATTCAATCGCGGCGGCGGGCTGGCACCCGATCTCGACGATCCGGCGCGCTTCAAGGCGTTCTTCGCGGCGATCCAGGACGCCAACGCGAAAGGGCTTCTGCTCGCGTATCACGACCGCTCCGACGGCGGAGCCATCGTGGCGATGATCGAAATGGCGCTGGCCGGGCACTGCGGACTCGACATCGCGCTCGACGGCGGCGCGCCCAACGTGCTGGGCGATCTCTTCAACGAAGAGCTCGGCGCCGTAATCCAGATCCGCAGCATCGATCGCGACGCGGTGCGCGCCGTGTTCGCTGCGCACGGCATTGAGTCGCTCGCGCATCGGGTGGCACGCCCGACCTCGCGCATGCGCGTACGCGTGGAGCTCGGCGGCGAAATGCGCGCGGAGTGGAAGTGGGCGGACCTGATGACCGCGTGGTCCGAGACCAGCCACGCGATGCAGCGCCGCCGCGACAATCCGGCGAGCGCGGATTCGGAAAGCGAGTGGCGCAGCGACGAGAACGATCCGGGTATCCGCCCGCAGCTGAGTTTCGATCCGCGCGAGGACATCGCTGCGCCGTACATCGCGAAGGGCGTTCGTCCGCGCGTCGCGATCCTGCGCGATCAGGGCGTGAACGGGCAGGTCGAGATGGCCGCCGCATTCACGCGCGCGGGTTTCGACGCGATCGACGTGCACATGACCGATCTGCAGGGCGGCCGCAGGCACCTGGCCGATTTCGCCGGTTTCGCCGCGTGCGGCGGCTTCAGTTACGGCGACGTGCTCGGCGCGGGCCGCGGCTGGGCCGCTTCGATCCTGTACAACGAGGCGCTGCGCGATGAGTTCGCGCGCTTCCTGTCGGACCGCTCGAAATTTGCGCTCGGCGTCTGCAACGGCTGCCAGATGCTCGCCGCGCTCAAGGACATCATTCCGGGCGCGATGCACTGGCCGCGCTTCGTGCGCAATGCGAGCGAGCAGTACGAAGCGCGTCTGGTCACGCTCGAGGTGCTGAAGTCACCGTCGATTTTCTTTACGGGCATGGCCGGCTCGCGCATTCCGGTCGCGGTCGCGCACGGCGAAGGACGCACCGTGTTCGCACGGGACGAGGATGCAATACACGCGATCGCGTGCCTGCGCTTCGTCGACAATTCCGGCGCGCCGACGGAGCGGTTTCCGCTGAACTCCAACGGCTCGGCGGGCGGGCAGACCGGCTTCACGACGACGGACGGTCGCGTGACGATCCTGATGCCGCATCCCGAACGCGTGATGCGCAGCGTGCAGATGAGCTGGCGCCCGCGCGAGTGGGGCGAGGATTCGCCGTGGATGCGCATGTTCCGCAACGCGCGCGTCCGGATCGGTTAGATGCGACTGTCTCCAGTCCACGAGTTCGCGCTGAAGGCCGCGCTCTGGCTGCCGCTCTCGTTCGTGATCTGGTTCTGGGCGGCGCCGCTCTGGGTCTGGCCGGCGGTGACGCTGGCGAAGGTCGCGCTGCTGGGACTCTGGCCGAATCTGTTCACTGCGCTGAGTCTCGGCGGCGACATCCTGGATGCGACGGGTCGGGTCATCGCGCACGCCGGCTATCTCGCGACGCTGTCCACGTCGGTCACGGTGAGCGTTCCCGCCGACGGCGGCAACGCGGGCGGCGTCGGCGTGCTCGAGCCCACCTTGAACCCGATGGTGTACGGCTATTCGCTGCCGCTGTTCTGCGGTCTCGCCATGGCGACGCCGCTGTCCTCGCTGCGCCGCCTCGGTCAGCTGGCGATCGCGTTCGCCGCGATCTGGATCGCGCAGGCCTTCGGGCTCAGCGCCGAGGCGCTCAAGTTCGTCGCGTTCGAAGCAGGCCCGTCGGGCGCCGCGGCCGCAGCGCGCGCGGGTCTGGCTCCGAACGCGGTCGCGCTGGCCTA
>DAISJF010000332.1:0-3325 GCA_036821625.1 Rhodanobacteraceae bacterium | reverse complement strand
GCAGATGCGGCAGGCTCATCGCGATGCGGTTCGCTTCCCAGGACAGCCATTCGCGCACGCGCGTCTTTGCCGCGGGCGTCGCGCCGTCGAGCGCGTGATAGCGCCGCGCGACGTGATCGAGGATCGCGTTCGACTGGCAGACCGCGAGGCCGTCCTCGTCGATCAGCGCCGGCACTTCGCCGAACATCGAGGCGCGACGGAAATCCTCGGGGCGCTTGGCGCGCGCCAGATTGAGATCGACGGCTCGCTGCTCGAACGGCACGTCCATCAGCGTGAGCGCCAGGGCCACCTTGTAGCTGTGGCCGGATTCGTGGTGGCAGTAGAGGATGGTTTGCATCGAGCTCTCATTCTCTCGTCGGCCGCTCGGACGTTTCACACAACGATGTTGACGATCTTTCCCGGCACGACGATCACCTTCTTCGGCGTTGCGCCGCCGACGAAATCGGCGACCTTCGGCTCGAGGAGCGCGAGGCGCTCGATTTCCTCGCGTGGCGCCGACACCGGAACGTCGATGGTGCCGCGCAACCTGCCGTTGACCTGTATCGCGAGCGTGACCGTGTCTTTCGCGAGCGCCGCCGTTTCGGCGCGCGGCCACGGCTGATCGTCGAGCGGGCCCGGACCGATCTTGTGTCCGAGCACCTGCCACAGCGCGTGGCAGATGTGCGGCGTCACGGGATTCAGCAGCAGGACCATCGCCTCCAGCGCTTCGTGGCGCACGGCGCGGCCCTGATCGCTCGCGTCGTCGAACCTGCCGACGGCGTTCAGCAGCTCCATCAGCGCCGCGATCGCGGTGTTGAATGCGTAGCGGCGGCCGATGTCGTCCGAGACTTTCTGGATCGTCTCGTGGATCTGGCGGCGCAGCGTTTTCTGCGCGCCGTTCAACTTCGATGCATCGACTTTCGGATGGTCCGGCTTGCCGGCATGCGCGGTCACTTCGCGCCAGAAGCGGCGCAGGAATCGGGCCATGCCCTCGACGCCGGCCTCGTTCCATTCCAGCGACTGATCCGGCGGCGCCGCGAACATCGAGAACAGGCGCACCGTGTCCGCGCCGTACTTGTCGACCATCGACTGCGGATCGACGCCGTTGTTCTTCGACTTCGACATCTTCTCGGTCGCGCCGATCTGCACGGGGCGGCCGTCCGCCTTCAGCACGGCGCCCACGACACGCGCGCGCTCGTCGCGCCGGATTTCGACGTCGGCGGGATTGATCCACGTCCGTACGGACGCGACGGTCGTTGTCTCCGTTCCGTCCGCCCGGAGTTCGCGAGTCGAGGCTTCGCCATCTCGGTAGAACGTCTCGGCGATCACCATGCCCTGACAGAGCAGGTTCGTCGCCGGCTCGTCCGATGTTACGAGTCCCGCGTCGCGCAGCAGCTTGTGATAGAAGCGAAAATAGAGCAGGTGCAGGATCGCATGCTCGATGCCGCCGATGTACTGATCGACCGGCAGCCAGTAGTTCGCGCGCGCATCGACCATGTCGCTCGCGCCCGGGCTCGTGTAGCGCGCGTAGTACCAGCTCGACTCCATGAAGGTATCGAACGTGTCGGTTTCGCGTTCCGCCGGACCGCCGCAGTCGGGACAGGTCGTCTTTCGCCACTCGGGATCCGACTTGATCGGCGAACGCACGCCGGTGAACTCGACGTTCTCGGGCAGCACGACCGGGAGCTGACTTTCCGGCACCGGGACCGCGCCGCACTTCGCGCAATGGATGATCGGGATCGGGCAGCCCCAGTAACGCTGTCGCGAGACGCCCCAGTCTCGCAGCCGGTAGTTCACGCGCCGCGCGCCGCCGCCGACATGCGCGAAGCGTCGTGCCAGCGCGTCGAACGCGCCGCGATAGTCCAGCCCGTCGTATTCGCCCGAATTCACCAGCCAGCCGTATTCGGTATACGCGCCCTTCTCGATGATGTCGCGCTCGAATTCCTCGACGACGCTTTCCGCGGCCGCGGGCTCGTACACGTCGATCGCGCGACTCTCGCCGAGCGCCGCGCTCATCGCGTCGGGATTCCGGGTCGCATCGCGCCCGAGCTCGGCGATCGCATCTCGCACCGCGTCGCTGACGATGACCATCTTGATCAGGAGGTCATACTTCGTCGCGAATTCCCAGTCGCGCTGATCATGACCCGGCACCGCCATCACGGCGCCGGTGCCGTAGCCCATCAGCACGAAGTTCGCGATCCAGATCGGCAATTCCTCGCCGGTGATCGGGTGGATCGCGACGAGGCCCGTATCGATGCCTTTCTTTTCCTGCGTTTCGATCTCGGCTTCGGCGGTGCCGCCGTGTCGGCATTCATCGATGAACGCGGCGACCAGCGGTCGCTTCTCTGCCGTCTTCGCCGCAAGCGGATGCTCGGCCGCGATCGCGAGATAGGTCGCGCCCATCAGCGTGTCCGGACGCGTCGTGAAGATCATGAGCGGATCGTGCTCGCCCTTGACCGCGAACTGGATCTCGAGCCCCTCGGAGCGGCCGATCCAGTTGCGCTGCATGGTCTTGACCGCGTCGGGCCAGCCGGACAGGCGATCGAGCTCTTCGAGCAATTCGTCCGCATACGCGGTGATCTTGAGGAACCACTGCGGAATCTCGCGCTTCTCGACGACGGCGCCGGTGCGCCAGCCGCGGCCATCGATGACCTGCTCGTTGGCGAGCACGGTCTGATCGACCGGGTCCCAGTTCACGACCGACTGCTTGCGGTACGCGAGGCCCTTCTTGAACAGGCGCACGAACATGCGCTGCTCGTGCACGTAGTAGTCCGGCTTGCAGGTCGCGAACTCGCGCGACCAGTCGATCGCGTAGCCGAGCGTCGCGAGCTGGCCGCGCATGTGCTCGATGTTCGCGTAGGTCCATTTCGCCGGCGCGGTGTTGTTCTTGATCGCGGCGTTCTCGGCCGGCAGCCCGAACGCATCCCAGCCCATCGGCTGCAGCACGTTCCTGCCCTGCATGCGCTGGTAGCGTGTGATGACGTCGCCGATCGTGTAATTGCGCACGTGCCCCATGTGCAGCGCGCCCGACGGATACGGCAGCATCGACAGGCAATAGAACTTCGGCTTCGGCGACTTCTCGTCGACGACGTACGCGCGCGTCTCGTTCCAGAACTTCTGCGCGGCGGCTTCGACCGTGCGGGGATCGTAGGTATGTTCGTGGGTTTCTGGCATCGGGATGGAAGCCGGCACGGACCGCGGGAGTGCGCGGACACTGATTGAAAACGCTCGTCGAGCCTAACCCAGCCACCCGGCGAGTGAAAAGCGACAAGGTGCCCGCCGGCCGCGCATCGGTTAAACCCGGCGCGTGGGGCCCCGCGCGACAGGAACTCCCGAGTGAGGTTTT
>DAISJF010000331.1:0-3360 GCA_036821625.1 Rhodanobacteraceae bacterium | reverse complement strand
CGCGCGGTCGAGATCGCGCGTGTAGATCGCGATCTCGTGTCTCGTATCGGCGAGAAGATCCGCGATGGCGGCGACGGCCTGATCGCGATCGTCCGCGACGAGCGCGCGCGGCTCCGGCTTCGGAGGCAGCGGCATGGCGCCGCGCGCCTCGATCGGATCGAGCGCGAGCCGCATCATGCGATGCATGATTCCGCATTCGTCGAATTCCTCGCCGTAGGCTTCGAAGCCGAACTGCTCGTAGAACGCGATCGCGTGAACCTGCGCGTGCATCGCGACCTCGGCATAACCAAGCGCGCGGGCCTGATCGAGCAATGCCTTCAGGAGCGCCTCGCCGACCCCGCGGCCGCGCCACTCCTTGAGCACCGCCATGCGGCCGATCTGTCGCTCCGGCGAGAGCCGGCCCGTCCCGATCGGATGGTTCTCGCCATCCCGCGCGATCACGTGGCGCGAGCGCGGATCGAGCGCATCGATCTCGTCCTCGACCGGGACCTTCTGCTCCTCGACGAACACGGGATCGCGCACGGCGCGCAGCGCGTCGTAATCGGCGACCCAGTCCGCGGGCTCGATCCGAAAATCCTCGCGAATCATCGACGTCTCCGGCCTCCCCGTGCGCGCAGCGTGACATGGCCGAGGTCGATCAGGCTGCGCAGCGCGTCGCGGTCCCGGGCGCTGCGAACGCGATCCAGCGGAATCGGTCCGCGTGCGCAGGCGAGACGCGCGAACGCGATCGAGCAGGGATTGGCCGAGCCTGCCACGAACAGAATCGCGCCGTTCGACGAGCGCGTCCAGGCCGCGCGCGACCACGGGTTCCTCACGGCTTCGCCTCGACGCGAGAACGCGCGTTCGAACGCGGCGCCGGAGATCGGCCGCCGCCGCGGAGCGACGGCGCGCGCGCTGCGATAGCGCGTGATGAAACCCGGGAACCACGTACGAAGCAGCAACGAGTCAACCTCCCCCGAACAGCCCTCAGTCCTGCCTACGTTCTTTCTTTCATTCCTCCCCACCACCCTCAACCAACGCATCGCCCGCAACACCCGCGCAAACGCCGCCGCATCGATCTCCCCGCCGCCGTCCATCGGAACCGGCGCGAGATCCGCGTCCGCGAACCGCGATTCATCCGGCAGCATTGCGGCAAAGTGCTCCGCGAAGTCCACCAGCAACTCGCGCATCGACGGCGCGCGCATGCCGATCGAGTACGTCAGGCATTCGCCGACGGCAACGCCGTGATGCGGCACGCCCGGCGGCAGATAAAGCATGTCGCCCGGCTCGAGCGTCCATTCGTGCGTCGGCGCGAACGCGCGCAGGAGCCGGATCTCGGCGTCCTCGCGAAAATCCTTTGGCGCGCCGGCGTCGATGCTGACGCGCCAGCGCCGGCGGCCGAGGCCCTGGAGCAGGAACACGTCGTACTGATCGACGTGCGCGCCGACCGAGCCGCCGTCGACCGCATAGCTGACCATGACGTCGTCGATGCGCCACTGCGGCAGGAATCCGAAGCGTTCGAGCAGCGCGCCGACATCGGCGTCCCACTTGTCCACATCCTGCACCAGCAGCGTCCAGTTCCGCACCGGCAACGCGGCGAAGTCGGCGTCGCGGAACGGTCCGGTGCGCAGCGTCCAGCGGTCGCGACGCGGGTCGTGCAGGACCAGACGCGACAACGCCTGCTCCTCGCAGGCGAGCCCCGCGAGATCGTTCGGAGTGAGCGGATCGGCGAATGCCGGAAACGCGCCGCGGATCAAGAGCGGCTTCTTCTGCCAGAACTCGCGCAGGAACCTCGCCGGAGGCATGCCGAGCGGCAGTTTCGCGGCGGCGGCGCGGATTTCGATCATGGCGCCGATGCGGTTTTCTCTCGCGCGATACGCTCGTCGAGATTCTTCTCGGCTGTCGTCGCATAGCGGCGGCACGCCCCCGCATCGATCAGCGGCGCGGACGCGGCGGGGCCGAGCCGGTGCCAGAGGTCGCTCGCGTCGGGATGCGGCGACAGCAGAATGTCGCACGGCAGCGTTGCAATCGTCGCGATGCTGCGCCGGAATGCGTCGAGCAGGCCGGGATGCGCTGACTCGTCCGAAAAGCGGAACGAATCGTCCGAGATCGCCGTGAGGCTGTCGGCATAGACGATGTGGAGGCACCGCCCGTTCTCGCACGAGGTCCAGGTCCATGTCGTGCTGCCCATCGTGTGGCCCGGCGTGGCATGCGCGGTGAGCTCGGCCGCGCCCACGCTTATCGTGTCGCCGTCTGCGATCCGACGCACGTTCGCGACGGGCGGAAATGTTTTTCCAGACAGGAACTGAGGATCACTGCGGTCGCCGTGCCCGCTTTCGAGCGCGGTCGCGGCCGGTTCGCGCGCCGCGACGGTCGCGTGCGTGTCGCGCTGCAGCTTCGCGATGCCGCCGGCATGGTCGTAGTGCTCGTGCGAGTTGAGGATGTAGCGCACGTCCTCGAGTCGGAATCCCGCCTCGCGGATGCTGGCCTCGATCAGAGGTGCCGCGTCTTCGACGTCGCCGTCGATCAACACGTGTCCCTGCGGCGAATTGACGAGGATCGCGCTCAAGCCGCAGGTTCCGACGTACCAGGTGTTGCCGAAGATTTTGCGCGGCTGCGCAGGCTCGGTCCATTTTGCGCCCGGCCGGCAGGCGCCGGCGGTGGATGCTGCGATCGTTTCGGCGCGCGCGCCGAAAGCAAGGAACACACAGAAAAGCGCAAGTAAACGCATCGGGTTCTCCGGGACGAGTGGGCGCCGCGAGTGTTCGTGGCCGATGCGTCCGGGCCCTAGATTTTTTCGGCCAATTCGCGGGCGAGCCCCGTGTAGCCGGCCGGCGTCAGCGCGAGCAGACGCTGTTTCGCCTCGCTCGGCAAGGCCAGGCTCCCGATGAACGCCTGCATCGCCTCGCGCGTGATGCGCTCGCCGCGCGTCAGCGCTTTCAACTGCTCGTACGGTTCCGGCAGGCCATAACGGCGCATCACGGTCTGCACGGCTTCGGCGAGCACTTCCCAGCTCGCATCGAGATCGGCGCCGATGCGCGCAGGATCGGCGCTCAGCTTGCCGACGCCGCGCAGCAGCGCTTCGAGCGCGATCTCGGTGTGTCCGATCGCGGTGCCGAGCGCGCGCAGCACGGTCGAGTCGGTCAGATCGCGCTGCCAGCGCGAGATCGGCAGCTTTTCGGAAAAGTGGGCGAAGAGTGCGTTGGCGATGCCGAGGTTGCCTTCGGCGTTCTCGAAATCGATCGGATTGACCTTGTGCGGCATCGTCGACGAACCGACTTCGCCGGCCTTGAGCGCCTGGCGGAAATAGCCGAGCGAGACGTAGCCCCAGACGTCGCGCGCGAAGTCGATCAGCACGGTATTGGCGCGGCGGATCGCGTC
>DAISJF010000330.1:0-3361 GCA_036821625.1 Rhodanobacteraceae bacterium | reverse complement strand
GTGCGCGGACATCGACTGCGGCCGGAAGTCACCGACGGCCGCCGCCGAAATGAACACGTCGCTCGACGGCACGCGCTCGAGCACCGCGTCGCGCATTTCCTCGGCACTGCGCACGTCGACGCGCTCGACGCCGCGCGGCGTCGCCAGCACGACCGGTCCCGCGACCAGCGTCACGCGCGCGCCCTGCGCCGCCGCGGCCGCCGCGATCGCAAAACCCATGCGACCGGAGCTGCGGTTGCCGATGAAGCGGACCGGATCGATGTCCTCGAACGTCGGCCCTGCGCTGATCAGCACGCGCACGCCGCCGAGCGCGCGCGGCGCGCGCGCGGCGACGAGCTCGGCGACGATCGTTTCCGCCTCGAGCAGTCGTCCCGCGCCGAATTCGCCGCAAGCCTGGCTGCCGGATGCGGGGCCGAGCACGCGCACGCCGTGCTCGCGCAGCGTCGCGAGATTCGCCTGCGTCGCCGCGTTGGCCCACATCTGCTGATTCATGGCCGGCGCGAGCGCGATCGGCGCGCTGGTCGCGAGACAGAGCGTCGTCAGGAGATCGTTCGCCATCCCGTGCGCGAGCCGCGCGAGCAGATCCGCCGAAGCCGGAGCGATCACGACTTCGTCGGCCCAGCGCGCGAGCTCGATGTGTCCCATCGCGGCTTCGGCCGATTCGTCCCAGAGACTCGAACGCACGGGGTTGCCCGACAGCGCCTGGAACGTCAGCGCCGTGACGAAGCGCGCCGCGCTTTCGGTCAGCACGACGCGCACTTCGGCGCCCGCGTCGCGCAGCCGCCGCACCAGCTCGGCCGCCTTGTACGCGGCGATGCCGCCGGAGACGCCGAGCAGTACGCGCACGCCTGCCAGTGCCGGTTGACTCATGTAGGAAACCGCCGACCACACGCGAGGCGCCTAGCTTACTGAAAAACCCCGGCCGCGCCGCTCTGCAGGCCGCGTCGGGAGCGCTAGCGTGTGCTTCCGGTCACGTTGTCGCCTGCCGGCGGCGTTTCCGTGACGGTTCGACTGCCCAGGACGACTGATTCATGAGCATCCGCCAATGGCCCGACAGCGAACGTCCCCGCGAGAAGCTCCTGGCGCGCGGGGGCTCTGCGCTGTCGGACGCGGAGCTCCTGGCCGTGTTCATCGGCTCCGGGCGGCGCGGGCGCAGCGCGGTCGATCTTGGCCGCGCGCTGCTCGCCGATACCGGCGGACTGAAGGCGCTGCTGGACGCTCCGCGCAAGCGCGGCGTCGGCATCGTGGCCTGGTGCCGCCTGCAGGCGGCGCTCGAGCTCGGCCGGCGTTATCTCGACGCGGAAGTGAAGACCCCCGCGACGCTGACCGATCCGTCGGCGAGCGGACGCTTTCTGAAGTCGCGCCTGTGCGCGTATCCATACGAGGTGTTCGCCTGCCTGTTCCTCGACAACCGTCACCGCGTGATCGCGTTCGAGGAGCTGTTCCGCGGCTCGATCCACGGCGCCAGCGTGCATCCGCGCGAGGTCGTGCGCCGCTGTCTCGCGCACAACGCGGCCGCGGTCATTCTCGCGCACAACCATCCTTCCGGCATCGCCGAACCGAGCCAGGACGACCGCACCATCACGCTCCGGCTGCGCGATGCGCTCGGGCTCATCGAAGTCCGCGTGCTGGATCACATCGTGATCGGCGACGGCCTGCCGATCTCGCTCGCCGAACGCGGCTGGATCTAGCGCTGCCGGGCGCCGCCGCGGCACGCGCTCGCTATACTGATCCGTGTCGGGGAAGGACGCAGACGCTGGTGATTTTCGACTATCCGCGCGGATTTCCACCGGACGCGATGGAGCAGCAGCTGGCGTCGCCGGCCGCGGCACGCGCCGCGCTCGCCGGGCACGACGCGGCGCTGGAGACGATGCTCGCGGCGCGACGTCGCGATCTCGCCGCGCGCATCGCCGGCGACGAAGACGAAGCGGTCCTGGAGCGCACCGCCGACGCGATTCGCCTTGCCTATGCGCGCCTGGCTAGCCGCCACGGGCGGCTCGGCAGCGGTTTCCATGCGTATCACAACGAAGGGCATATCCTCGAGATCTGTGCCGAACGCGTGCCGCGTGTGCTCGGCGCGGCGGGCGCCGAGGCGCTTTCGCTGCGCGATGCGTGCGCGCTCCTGCTGTTCGGAGCCGGGCACGATCTGCGCCAGCGCGAGGCGCCGATGTTCGCCGCCGGCATCGGCGCCAACGAGCGCGCCAGCACCGAGGAGATGCTGCGCATCCTCGATGCCTGCGGGTTCGAGCCTGAGCGCGATGCCGATTTCCACACCGCGCTCGAGCTCATGATCGCGGGCAGCACGTTCGACGCTCGCGCGCCGGGCGGCGTCGCCTACAACGCGGCCGAGCTCGTGCAGAGCAGCGGTGCGCTGGCCGCCAAGCTCGACACGAAGCTGGACAAACATCGGCCGGGCTGGCGAGACGATGCGGAGCTCAAGCGCGGTCAATGGCTCGCGCTCATCGCGGCGGACCTCGACACGGCCAACGTCGCCGACCCGTTTGCCGCGTTCGCCGCCAACGGCGAAAACCTGTGCCGCGAGCGCGAGATGCTGAGCGGTCGCTCGCTCGACGCCGGCGAAAGCGCGCTGCCGGTGCTCGGCTTCCTGACCGACGGCCAGGACCGCTTCTTCTTCGAGCTGCATCGCTTCAATTCGGAGCTCGGCCATGCCGCGTTCGATGCCGGCAAGCGGACCAACGCGCCGCTCGTCAAGGCGCTGACGCTCGGCGTGCGCGCACGCATCGCGCTCGGCGGACCGCCCGCGACGGGAAATCAGGTCATCGAGGCCTACCGCGGGGCGGTTGCAGCGTTGAGCGGATGAGGCTTCCTGGAATGGACGCGGCCAGGGATGGCGGCTCTTGCCCTCGCGATCAAGGACGATCGCACAAGCACACGGGTCGGCGGGTTGGTGCGTCCCTGCACGTCGGCGACGTGCGCATCCCGCACGCCACCACAACCTGCCGATGGCCGCACCTTATGCGGGCTTCGCGACACGCCGATGACATCGCCGATGCCCGGATCGGCAGGCATTTAGGGAAACGCAGCGGGGCCAGCTAGAATGAGGCGCTTTACCGCGATCCCGCCGTGAAAGAACTCCTGCGCGATTCGATCCTCGAAGCCCTGGCCAAGCTCACCGCCGACGGCTCGCTGCCGGCCGGCGAACCGCCCGCGTTCGTCGTCGAACGCACGAAGAGCCGCGAGCATGGCGACTTCGCGACGAACGTCGCGATGCTGATGGCCAAGGCGGCTTCGCGCAAACCGCGCGACATTGCCCAGGCAATCGTCGGCGCGCTACCGAAGCGCGACGGCCTCGCAAAGGTCGAGATCGCTGGACCAGGATTCATCAATTTCTTCCTGAGCG
>DAISJF010000329.1:0-3361 GCA_036821625.1 Rhodanobacteraceae bacterium | reverse complement strand
GCCTCCGGGTATATTTTGGCGCAATTCGGTGTTCACGAGGTCGCGTGCTCGTTTTGCGCCCCGCACGGGGCGCTCGAAGGTCGGGCACGGCGCGCAGTCCTGCGAAGGAGGGCCACATGGCATCCGCGAAGAGGTCTTCGGTGGGTCGCTGGTTCGTTGCGGCGGCTCTCGCGCTGGCGAGCATCCCTGCGATGGCGCAATCGCCGCCCCCGCTCGCACAGCCGAACGTGCCGCTGCTGACGAACGGCGTGATCAATGCGATCGTGCGCACGACGGACGGCGGCATCATCATCGGTGGCGATTTCACCAGCGTCGGTGGAGCGGCGCGCTCGAACCTTGCACGCTTCCGTCCCGACGGCACGCTGGATGCTTCGTGGAATGCCAGCACCAACGGGCCGGTGAACGCGCTTGCGCTCGATGCAAGCGGGAACTTGTTCGTCGGCGGTCTGTTCGACGATGCGAGCGGGCAGGGCCGCTTCTGTCTCGCCAAGTTCTCTGCGGCGGGCGCGGTCGATGTCGCATGGACGGCCTGGGCCGATGCGCCGGTGCTCGCTGTCGCAGTCGCGGACGACAGTGTCTTCATCGGCGGCTACTTCCTCTCGGTGGCGACGGAGCCGCGCTCGCGTCTGGCCAAGCTGTCGGCGACGGGCGCGGGCGCGCTCGACGAATCGTGGGTGGTGCCGGCGAACAATCGCGTGATCGCGCTGCAGGCCGGCGCGAGCGGCACGCTGTACGCCGCAGGCGCGTTCACCTCGATCGGCGACGCAAATACGAGCTATCTTGCAAAGATCTCGACCAGCGGCGCCGGCGAGGTCGATGCGACGTGGGCGCCGGCGCCGGACGACTGGGTCATGGCGCTCGCGATCGACGGCGACGCGGTGTACGCGGCCGGCTACTTCACCTCGATCGGCGGCCAGGTGCGCGGCCATCTCGCACGCATTGCCGCGGTCGGAGACGGCACGGCCGATCCGGTATGGGCTCCAACTCTGGACAACGTTCCATACGCCGTCGCGATCGGCACGGATGATTCGGTCTACGCGGGCGGCTTCTTCCACGAAGTGAACGGCGTCGCGCGCGCACACGTCGCGAAGGTTTCGGCAGAAGGTGCGGGCGACGTGGTCACGGACTGGGACGCATCGACGGACGGCCGCGTCTTCGCGGTGCAGGACGACGGCCAAGGCCGCGTCTACGTCGGCGGAATGTTTTCGCGCGCGGCCGGCATGGAACGGCATTCCGTGGCGCAGGTGAATGCGG
This sequence comes from Rhodanobacteraceae bacterium, assembly GCA_036821625.1. Classification (GTDB taxonomy): domain Bacteria; phylum Pseudomonadota; class Gammaproteobacteria; order Xanthomonadales; family Rhodanobacteraceae; genus Dokdonella_A. Next base: position 2,107 of record DAISJF010000329.1, on the reverse strand, counting down.
CGAGCGGCGCGCCAGCCGCAGCCTTCGATGCGACCGAAGCCGGCAAGGCGTGGGCGTTCGCGCTGCAACCCGATGGCGGCGCGATCGTCGCCGGACGCTTTTTCTCGGCTGGCGGACAGCCGCGTGGCGGTTTGCTGCGACTTCGACCCGACGGTTCGCTCGATCCCACCTGGACGCCGTCGATCGCCTCGTCGCAGGACGCTGCGATCCAGGTCGGCGCGCTCGCGCTGGATACGAACGGCGACGTGTACATCGGCGGCCTGTTCGATCACGTGAACGGCGTGGCGCGCAGCAATCTTGCCAAGCTCGGCGGCGGCAACGGCGCCGTCGATCCCACCTGGAATCCGTCGGCGGATTCCTACGTCGACGCGCTCGTGCTCGACGGCAGTGGTTCATTGTATGCGGGCGGTCAGTTCACACAGGTCGGCAGCCAGCCGCGCAATTACCTCGCAAAGATGTCCGCCGCGGGTTCCGGCGCGGTCGACCCGACCTGGAACCCTTCGCCGGACTGGTACGTCTACAACATCACGCGCGATGCGCAAGGCGCGCTCTACGTCGGCGGCGACTTCGCGACGATCGGCGGCGCGGCGCACGCGTACGCCGCGAAACTTGCGCCCGGCGGCACCGGTGCGGCCGATGCGAACTGGAATCCGAGCCCGGATTCCACGGTCTTCGCGCTCGTGCCCGACAACCAGGGTTCCGTCTTTGCAGGAGGATGGTTCTACACGATGGGCGGCGCTTCGCGCATGGGCCTCGCGAAGCTCGATGCCGTCACCGGCGCCGCAGACGCGACGTGGAATCCGGCTACCGCGTTACCCGGAGCGGCCATTTATGCGATGGCGCTGGATAGCGACTCGCTCTACGTCGGCGGCTCGTTCAGCGAGCTCGGCGGCATCGCGATCGACTCGCTCGCGAAACTGTCGACGACCGGCGCAGGCGATCCCGATCCTTCGTTCAATCCCGGCGTCAACGGTGGCCCGAACGGATCCGAGGGTCTGCTCAATCTCACGTTGGGCAATGGGGTACTCTACGCTGGCGGCGGCTTCACGATGCTCGGCGGCGAAGCCCGCGCGGGACTTGCGGCGCTACCGGTCGGCGCCGTGCTGCCGAGCTCGATCGGGCACTCGACGCACATTTCGCCGCCTCGCAGGTGAGGCGGTCTTCTCTCCCCCGTGCGGCCCACCATTGGCAGGAGAACCCAATAGATGGTCAGCAAGAACACGATTTGTCTCTGGTACGACGGCACCGCACTGGACGCCGCGAAGTTCTACGCCGAGACGTTCCCGGACAGCGTGGTCAGAGCGGTCCATCACGCGCCCGGCGACTATCCCGATGGCAAGCGCGGCGATGTCCTGACGGTCGACTTCACGGTGCTGGGCATTCCGTGTCTCGGTCTGAACGGAGGCCCGGCGTTCAAGCACAACGAGGCTTTCTCGTTTCAGGTTGCGACCGACAACCAGGCCGAAACGGACCGCCTCTGGAACGCGATTGTCGGAAACGGCGGCCAGGAAAGCGCATGCGGCTGGTGCAAGGACAAATGGGGACTGTCCTGGCAGATCACGCCACGCGCCTTGATCGCCGCGATCACCGATCCTGATCGAGCGGCGGCAAAGCGCGCTTTCGACGCCATGATGCAGATGAAAAAGATCGACATCGCCGCGATCGAAGCGGCTCGGCGCGGCTGACGCTGCCGGCGCCGCCGTCGATTCAACCCTGGCATCGCACGCAGGTCCCGTCGATCTCGATGGGGCTGCCGCTCGGCGAAAAATTCAGCGACCGCGCAGCACTTCGGAGGGCGGCGCTCGTCGCTTCGTCTGCGCGCTGCGTCGCACTGCCGCATCGGCCGCAGACGAATACCAGCGTCACTTCTCCCGGGAGCGCCGATGCCAGAACGAATGCATTGTGACCGGAGAGGTGAGTGACCACGCCCAGCTCGCACCAAAACTGCAGCACGCGATAGACAGCGGATGGATAAACCTGGCGTGCCAGTCGGTCCGAGCAGAGCGGCGCGAGATCGTAAGCTCCCATCGGCCGATCCAGCGCAACAAGCTGCGCGAGAATACCTCGTCTCAGCGGAGTGAATGACTCGCCTGCACGCCGGCAGATC
>DAISJF010000328.1:0-3365 GCA_036821625.1 Rhodanobacteraceae bacterium | reverse complement strand
CCGAGCGGCTCAACGACGAGATCGGCGACGTGCTGTTCGTCTGCGTCAATCTCGCGCGCCATGCGCGAGTGGATGTATCGCGCGCACTGCGCCACGCGAACGCGAAGTTCGAGCGCCGCTTCCGGCGCATGGAGGCGCTCGCGGCCGAGGCGGGCGAGACGCTGTCCGGCAAGTCGCTGGAGGCGCAGGACGCGCTCTGGGACCGAGCCAAGGCCGAGGAGAAGGCCGGCGCCGCGCCGGACTGACGGCGGCTCTCAGCAGCCGTGCTGCTCTAAACCTTGCGCGCGTCGGCGGCATCCGATCTCATCGGCGTCCCGATGAACGGAGGTTCCATGCTGCGCATCGCCACGATGGTAATCCTGACCGCCCTGCCGCTTGCGGCGCGCGCCGACGATTGCGCGTTCAGCGCGGATCGCTCGCTCGACCTCGACGCGAAGGGCCTCAGCCTGTTCAAGCTCGCTACCGGCGCCGGCGACCTGGTCGTGGAAGGCGTGCCGGGTCTTGCCCGGATCGAGGTGCGCGGCAAGGCCTGCGCGAGCGAGCAGGACGCACTGGCCGGCATCCAGTTCATGCAGCAGCGCGAGGGCGCAACTGCGACGGTCGGCACGAAGATTCCGGATGAAGGCGACAGCTGGAGCCTGTTCGGCAGCCACTATGCGTATCTGGACGTTCACGTGCGCATGCCGGCCGCGCTCAAGCTCGATCTGCGCGACTCGTCGGGCGATCTCGAGGTATCGGGGCTCGCCAACGGCCTCGATCTCCAGGACAGCTCGGGCGACATCCTGCTGCATGACATCGGCGGAGCCGTGAACGTGACCGACACGTCCGGCGACATCGACGTGCGCAAGATCTCCGGCGATTTCACCGTGATCTCGGACAGCTCGGGCGATATCAACGTCGACGACGTCAAGGGCAGCGCGGTCGTTCAGGAAGACAGCTCCGGCGACATCAAGCTGCGCCACGTCGGCGGCGACGCGCGCGTCGACCGCGACAGCTCGGGCGACATCGACTTCCTCGACATCGGCCGCGACGCCGTGGTCGGCGTGGACGGCTCGGGCGACATCACGGCCGATGGCGTCAAGGGGAATTTCACGGTCGGCGCGAAATCGAGCTCGAGCGGCGAGATCCGCCACCACGACGTCGCAGGCAAGGTGACGTTGCCGCCGAGCGGCTGACGCGCTACGAATCGCAACGCGGGGCGCGCTTACTGCCACCGTCCGCCGCGCCACACATCCCCTCTCCCGCTTGCGGGAGAGGGCTAGGGTGAGGGAAATCTTGCGTCAGTCCCCCAAGACGCAGCGCGTGTCGCGCTTCACTCCGCCAGCCCTCACCCCAACCCTCTCCCGCAAGCGGGAGAGGGGGAAGTGCGCGCTGCGGCTTTCGGAAGCGATTTACCTTTCGGAAAGCGCGTTTGCGCGTGGCGGCGCAATCGCGACGCCCGGGCTTCGCTCAGGACGAGCAACTCTTCCCGTGCGCCGCGCGGTTGCCCTTGGCGATCGCGTCGGCTTCGGACATGTACTCGCCTTCCTTGGTCGTGCCGTAGTAGCGGTCGCCCTGGCAGTGGTAGACCTTGGAGCTCGTGTTGACCCAGACCTTGCCGGCGCCCCCGCCCGCGGCCGGAGTCGGCGACGTGCCGCCGGGCAGCGTCGGGCGACTGCCGGTCTGCGTGCCCGTCGTCGGCGTCTGCGCGTTCGGCATCGTCGTCGGCGTCGATTTCGGGAAGGTCTGCGGCGGCATGGTCGCGGGCGCAGGCGTCGCGGTCGGCGACGTCGCGGTCGTCGTCTTGGTCTCGGCCGCGCCGTACCAGGTCTTCACGCCCTTGTGGCCGTGACATGCGCCTTTCTTGTTCTCGCCCGTGTAATAGGTGCCGTCCTTGCAGAGGCCGGTGGCGCCGGGCGGCGGCGAGCCCGTCGAAGCGGACGTCGAGGTCGAATTGGCCGACGTCGACGACGATGTCTTCTTGCTCATGGCGGGCTCGGTGCTCGACGACGTGCTCTTCGAGGACGACATGCCCGACGTCGTCGAAGCGCTGGAATCGGCGGCGCCGTACCACTCCTTGACGCCTTGATGGCCGTGGCACGCGCCTTTCTTGCTGGCGCCCGAGTACCAGGTGCCGTCCTTGCACATGCCGGTCGTGCCGGCCGGAGCGCCTGCCGGCGGCGTGGCCGCGTGCAGCGCGCCATTCACGATGAAACCCAGGGTTGCAACGATCGATACGAGCAGCGTGTTCACGTCATCTCCTCCCGATGCGGTGGCTGCGCGCGCGCCGTTCCGCGTGCAGAGGGAATGATTCCACGGCTGTAGCAGCGAAACCAGAGGGAACGCTCACGCTAGCCCTCGCGCCTTTCAGTTCGCTTTCGGGATTTTCGGCGCGCGCCAAGGCCAAAAAAAAGCGCCCGCGGTGAGGCGGGCGCTCGAAATACCTCTTGCTGCCGTGCTTCAGATCACGGACCGTCGAAGCCGTCGGTGAAGATCGTGTCGCCGCTGCCGTTCACGCAGCCCTGCACCGCGATGTCGTCGATCGCGAAGGCCGGGTTGCTCCGGTGCACGAGGCGATCGTGGCCGAGCGTGAAGCGGAACTGGACGGTCTGGCCCGCGTACGCCGTGAGATCGACGACCGAATTGGTGTAGGCACGCGGATCGCCGCACCAGGCGTCGTCGCCGGCCAGCGGATTGCCGAAGTCTCCGCTGATCGCGCCGTCGTACGGAAGGGTCTGGAGCGAGCTGTCCGGGATCTGCGTCCATGTGCCGCCGTTGTCGGTCGAGATCTCGAGGATCGCGCCGTCGTAGCAGCCGCCGGAGGCGTTGTGCTTGAGCGACTGCTGGTTCCAGTACTGGAAGTTGAGCCCGTCGAGCCCGGTCGGCAGCGCGACGCTCGGCGAGATCAGCCACTCCTCGTTGGTGTGGCCGGACGGCGGATTGTCGGCCTGCCAGGCGAAGCTGCCGTCATGCGCGGCGCTGCCGCGCGTCCAGTTGTCGATGCTCCCCGCAGCGGCCGCATGCGTCCAGCCGTTGGTGCCGTTTTCGACGTCGTCCGAGAACACGACGCTCGTCGTCGTGCCGATGCCGCACTGGCCCGGGCCCGGCTGCGTGTAGAACGTGAACACGCTGCTGGTGGTCGATCCGCAGTCGTTGGTGGCCGTGACGCGCCACCAGATCTCGACGTTGAGCGGCAGCGATGCGCTTGGCGTGAACGTCGTCTCGGTAACCGTCTGCGACAGGATGATGTTGCCGAAATTCGCATCCGTCGCGATCTCGATCAGGTACGAGACCGCCTGAGCCGATGCATTCCAGGTGAACGTCGGTTGCGCGACCACGTTCGTCGCACCGTTGGCGGGCGAGGTGAGTACGGGTGCGGGCGCGGT
>DAISJF010000327.1:0-3367 GCA_036821625.1 Rhodanobacteraceae bacterium | reverse complement strand
GCTGCTGCTCTATCGCCTGGTCGGCACGCCCGAAGCGCTCGATCCCGCGAATCTCGCCGTGCCGGCTCCCGAGCACACGGCGGCCGACATGGATCAGGCGATCGCCGGCCTCGCCGACAAGCTCAAGCAGAATCCGGACGACGCTGAGGGCTGGGCGCTGCTCGGCCGCGCCTACCAGGCGACGAACCGCGCCGACGAATCGCGCGACGCGTTTCGCCAGGCGCACGAGCGCGCGCCCGATGATGCGGACATCGCGGTCGAATACGCGCAGGCGCTTGCGCTCGCCGCGCCGGATCATCTGCTCCAGGGCGAGTCGCGCGCACTGCTCGAAACCGTGCTGAAGAAGGATGCGAAGAATCAGCGCGCGCTCTGGCTGATCGGCATCAGCGACTACCAGGGCGCGAACTATGCGAGCGCGATCGCGACATGGAAGACGCTGCTGCCGCTGCTCACGCCGGATTCCGAAGTCGCCCGCAGCGTGCGCAGCGAGATTGCCGAAGCCGAAGCGCGACGCGACGGACGCGCGCCGCCCGAACCCGAAGCAGCATCGGATGCGGGTGCGGCTGCGCCGGCCACGGGCGCGGCCGCATTGACGAAAAACGCGAGTTCGAACAGCGCATCGGCGGGCGGTCCGCATCTGACAGTCCATGTCGCGCTCGATCCGAAGCTCAAGGACCGGCTCGATTCCGACGCGACGCTGTTCGTTTTCGCGCGTGCCGCGAGCGGACCGCCGATGCCGCTCGCGATCCAGCGGCTCAAGGCCGGTCAGCTTCCGGTGACCGTCACGCTCGACGACAGCATGAGCATGATGCCGGCGATGAAGCTTTCGAAGTTTCCCGAGGTCGTCGTCGGCGCGCGCGTTTCGAAATCCGGCAATGCGATGCCAGAGAGCGGCGACCTGCAGACCTTGTCGGCTCCGATCGCGTCGACTCGCTCGGAGCCGATCGCGCTTCAGATCGATCAGGTCGTTCCGTAACACCGAACCATCCCTCCCACCGCAAGCGTGAGAATCCTTCGACCATCCCCGCACCGCAAGCGCGAGAAGCCTTCGACCATCCCCTCTCCCGCTTGCGGGAGAGGGCTAGGGTGAGGGCGGCACTTGAGACGGCGTCGCAAAAGCACCCTCATCCGCCTTCGGCACCTTCTCCCGCAAGCGGGAGAAGGAAAAACAGTCGCCGCTCTCTCCTTCACAGCCACACCGCGTGCGGCTCCTCCGCTGCGAGCGCAGCCATCGCGTCACGATAACGCTGCATATACGCAGTGCGATCGCCTTCGAAACGCAGCGGCTCGCCGACGAAGATATCGACGAAGAACGGCACGATCATCCACTCGCCTCTGGGCAGGGCCTTGCCGAGCCCGTGCGTGAATACCGGAATCACGTCGACGTCGGGTCGGCGCTCGGCGATGCGCGCGAGCCCGGTCTTGAATTCGGCGAGCTGCTCGGGCTCGCCGCGCGATCCTTCCGGAAAGAAGATCAGGATCTCACCGCGTTCCAGCGCCGAAGCGACCGGCGCCAGCAGATCCTCGCGCGCGTCGCGGCGTGTGCGATTCAACGGCACGATGCCGACGACATTGAGCGCGAACCACGCGAGCACGCGGTTGCGCAGGAAATAGTCCGCAGCCGCGACGGGTCGCACGTGCGGCAGCATTCGCAGCGGCAATAGACTGATCATCGCCATCGCGTCGAGATGGCTGTTGTGGTTCGCGGCGATGATCGCCGGACCCTTCCTCGGCAGGCGCTCGCGATGCCGCACGTTGAGTCCGAGCACGAACAGGACGACCGTGCGCACGAGGACGCCGTAGAAGAAGAGCCGGAGCAGGTAACCCATATCGTGCGTCGTGCGTCGTGCGTCGTGCCTCACGCCTCGTCATCCCGGCGAAGGCCGGGATCCAGTCGCAACCTGGTGGCGGACGCAGAGCGAGCGAACCACGCTGCTGGATTCCGGCCTTCGCCGGAATGACGAGGAATCTTCAGAAATAGAAATACGCCATGAAGTGAAAGAACAGCGGGCCCGTGAACAGCAGGCTGTCGATGCGATCCAGAATGCCACCGTGGCCCGGAATCAGCGATCCGGAATCCTTGACGCCGATGTCGCGCTTGACGGCCGAGATCGTCACGTCGCCGAGGAAACCGCCGAAGCCGATCATGAGGCCGACCGCGATGCTGTCGTCGTGCGTCAGCGGCGTCAGCCACGGTGCGAGCAGGTACGCGAGCAGTGTCGTCGTCGCGACGCCGCCGACGAGGCCCTCGACGGTCTTCTTCGGGCTCACGCTCTCCAGGACCTTGCGTCTTCCGAACGTGCGACCCCAGACGTACTGCGCGACGTCGTTGAGCTCGGTCAGCAGCACGACATACAGCAGCAGCGCGGCGCCGTGTGCCGGCACGGCCTTGCCATCGGGCAGCACCAGCAGATAGGCAAGATGACTCAGCCCGAACACCATCGTCATCAGGCCCCAGTGGATCGTGCCGGCGGCGCGCAGGAAATCCTTCGTGTCGCCGCGCAGCACCATGCGCATCGCGATCCACAGGAACGCCCAGACCGGAATGAAGATCAGGAACAGGTTGTACCAGTGCATGCCGATCCAGACGTACTGGACCGGCACGCACAGATAAACCCAGAAGAGCACGCGTCGATCCGCACGGCGCGTCGGGATCAGCGAGATGTATTCCTTCAGCGCCAGGAACGAAAGCACTGCGAAGAACGCGATCGCGATGCTGCGCCGGAACGAGATGGCGAGCGCGAACAGCACGACGAGCACCCACCACGAGCGCACGCGCGCGGCGAGTTCGGCGTGCCGGTTTGTCGTGTCGCCGCGGCGCATCAGCGCGACGATGGCCGTGGCGATCACGAGAGCAGTGCCACGATCGCGCCGAGCGTCCACAGTACGGGCGGCGGAATCCAGAGATGAAGGTCACGCAGGCTCATGCGCGTCTTGCTCCGCGTTTCCGGCAGCTCGCTCGGCCATGCGCGACCGCGCGTGTGTGCGCGCGAGAACCGACAGCGAACATCCGCTTCCCCTCGAAGACGTCCGGCCGTCCTGTCCCATCCGTCGCCGACGTGCCGGCGAACACCCCATCTCTACGCATTCGCAGGTCCGCGGCGGACATCTGCCGCCGGACCCGAGGGCCGAGCCATACGTTATCAGACGCCGCTCGCGCCGCCGACTTGGCGACATCGCCCGACCCCGCTACATTGCCGATTCGCATCGCCGCCTGCCCCGACGCATGTCCGACGCCCGCCGCTGGTTCGACCTGCCCTCGCCGTTCGCGATGAAGCGCGGCGGCAAGATCATCGGCGCCACCCTCGCGTACGAAACCTGGGGTACGCTCGACGCGGACCGCGGCAATGCGCTTTTCATTCTGACC
>DAISJF010000326.1:0-3367 GCA_036821625.1 Rhodanobacteraceae bacterium | reverse complement strand
ACCGTTGCTGATCACGGAGGGCGTGGTCAAGCCGGCCGAGGTGATCGAGGACGAGCTGATTCTCGCCTTGCCGGTGGTGCCGCTCAAACCGGGCGCGCCGCTGGAATGGCATGCAGGGCCGGACGAACGCGACGCGGAACAGGACAACCCTTTCGCGGCGCTGGCAGGGCTCAAGAAAACGAAATAGGGCGGCGGGCGCCGCTCGAACGGGCCGGGTGCCCACGTACCGATCGGATTTACCGGAGTAGAAGTCATGGCAGTCGCCAAGAGTCGCAAATCCCCCTCCCGCCGCGGCATGCGCCGCGCCCACGATGCGCTGTCCGCGAAGCAGCTCGCCACCGACCCGACGTCGGGCGAAGTGCACCTGCGCCATCACGTCACCAAGGACGGCTACTATCGCGGCAAGAAGGTCATCGACACCAAGACGCCGGTGCAGGACGAAGACTGACGTTTCGCCTGGCGAAGCTTGAATCGCGGCCACTCTAGCTCCTGCGGAGCTGACGTAGGAGCGGCAGCGCCGCGCCTGCAACGACGTTCGTTCGTGGGGAGAAACTCCTGATCTACTCACGCATTGCCGGCACCGGCAGCTATCTGCCGGAAAAGGTCGTCACCAACGCCGATCTCGAGAAGATCGTCGAAACCACCGACGAGTGGATCGCCTCGCGCACGGGCATCCGCGAGCGCCGGCGCGCGGCCGACGGCGAGACCACGGGCGATCTCGCGTTCTACGCCGCCACGCACGCGCTCGAAGCGGCGGGCGTCAAGGCGGGCGAGATCGACCTGATCGTGCTCGGCACGACGACGCCGGACCTGATTTTCCCCTCGACCGCCTGCCTCCTGCAGCACCGCCTCGGCGCGAACGGCTGCGCGGCGTTCGACGTCAATGCCGCGTGCTCGGGATTCCTCTACGCGCTCGGCGTCGCCGACCAGTTCATCCGCGGCGGGCAGTCGAAGAAGGCGCTCGTGGTCGGCTCGGAGACGCTGTCGCGCATGATCGACTGGAGCGACCGCTCGACCTGCGTGCTGTTCGGCGACGGCGCCGGCGCGGTCGTGCTCGAGCCGTCGAGCGAGCCCGGCATCATCACCACCAAGCTGCACGCCGACGGCGGCTACAAGCACCTGCTCTATGGGCCCGTCGGCGTGTCCGCGGGCTTTCGCGACGACGAGCCGAACCACGGCATCCGCGTCATGATGACCGGCAACGAAGTATTCAAGGTGGCCGTGAAGACGCTCGACCGCATCGTCGGCGAGACGCTCGAAGCGGCGAACATGCATGAGTCCGACGTCGACTGGCTGATCCCGCACCAGGCCAACCTGCGCATCATCGAGGCGACCGCGAAACGGCTGAAACTCTCGATGGATCGCGTCGTCGTCACGGTCGACCGGCACGGCAACACCTCGTCGGGGTCGGTGCCGCTCGCGCTCGACGAAGCGGTGCGCTCGGGCAGGATCCAGCGCGGTCAGACGGTGCTGCTCGAAGCGTTCGGCGGCGGATTTACCTGGGCGTCGGCGTTGCTGAAATATTGAGCGTCGACTGGGCGAGGTCGACGCGATAAACCCGTTTCCGTCGTCCCGGCAATGACCGGGGCCCAGCTTCTTCGACAATACGGCACGGCTGGGTTCGGGCTTTTGCCGGCATGAAGATCGAGGAGGATGTGATGGCTCACGCAACGCCGACGTCGAATCTCGCGTTCGTCTTTCCGGGTCAGGGTTCGCAGTCGATCGGCATGCTCGCCGAGCTTTCGGAGCTGCATCCGGTCGTGCGCGGTACCTTCGCCGAAGCCTCCGACGGCGCCGGCGTCGATCTCTGGGCGCTGTCCCAGGGCGGCCCCGAGGCGATGCTCAATCGCACCGAATACACGCAGCCGGCGCTGCTCGCGGCCGGAGTTGCCGTGTGGCGCGCGTGGGTTGCGGCGGGCGGACCGCATCCGGCGCAGCTGGCCGGTCACAGTCTTGGCGAATATACGGCGCTGGTCGCGGCCGGCGCCTTGTCGCTGCGCGATGCGGCGCACCTCGTGCGGATTCGCGGCCAGGCGATGCAGGAAGCGGCACCCGAAGGCGAAGGCGCGATGGCGGCGGTGCTCGGCGCCGAGGATGCGCTGGTCGAAGAGATCTGTCGCGAGGCGTCGAGTGAGCATGTCGTCGTTCCGGCGAACTACAACTCGCCCGGACAGATCGTGATCGGTGGTCACGCCGGCGCGGTCGACAAGGCGATCGCGCTCCTGCTCGCGCGCGGCGCGCGCAAAGCGGTCAAGCTCGCGGTCAGCGTGCCGTCGCACACGCCGCTGATGCGCGAGGCGGCCAATCGTCTCGTCGAAGCGATGAGCGCATACAACTGGCGCGAGCCGACGATTCCGGTCGTGCAGAACGTCGACGCGGCCGTGCATCACGGCGTTGCCGCAATCCGCGAGGCGCTCGCGCGCCAGCTCTACTTGCCGGTGCGCTGGACCGGCTGCGTTGCGGCGCTGGCGCACGCAGGCGCGACGCGTGTCGCCGAATGCGGTCCCGGCAAAGTGCTGAGCGGTCTCGTCAAGCGCATCGACAAGGCAATCGACGGTCGCTCACTCGGCACGCCGTCCGAATTCAATGACGCGCTGGAAGCGTGGCGTGCATAGCCCTCGACGCTTTGGGCCTCCGAGCACGAGCAACCAGCGCATCGAATCGAATCACGTCATCAGCGCGGCGGGACAAGGCGCGCCGCAGGCGCGATCTCCAGCGACCTGCGTGGACGAGAACGCGTTCCGTGTGTAACGTGCGCGCCCTCGGGTTCCTGCGAAGGCGATATCGATGGACAAGATGCTGGCGGGAGAAATCGCGCTGGTCACCGGCGCGAGTCGCGGCATCGGCGCCGCGATCGCCGATGAGCTCGCAGCGCTCGGCGCAAAGGTCATCGGCACGGCGACGACCGATGCCGGCGCAGCCGCCATCGGAGAACGGCTTGCCGCGCACGGTGGCGTGGGCCGCGCGCTCAACGTCACCGACAGTGCCGCGGTCGACGCGCTCATCGACGGCATCGCCAGGGAATTCGGCGCGGTCACGATCCTGGTCAACAACGCCGGCATCACGCGCGATCAATTGCTGATGCGCATGAAGGATGAAGACTGGCAGGCGATCCTCGACACCAACCTGAGCTCGGTGTACCGCACGTCGAAAGCGGTCATGCGCGGCATGATGAAGGCGCGCAAAGGCCGCATCATCAATATCGCCTCGGTGATCGGCGTGACCGGCAACGCGGGACAGTCCAACTACGCCGCGGCCAAGGCCGGCATCATCGCGTTCTCCAAATCGCTGGCGCGCGAGATCGGCTCTCGGGGCATCACCGTCAACGTCGTCGCGCCCGGTTTCATCGACACCGACATGACGCGCG
>DAISJF010000325.1:0-3376 GCA_036821625.1 Rhodanobacteraceae bacterium | reverse complement strand
GATGTAGGGATCCAGCTTCATCATCGTGACGCGCAGGCCGCGCGCTTCGAGGATGGCGGCAAGCGACGCCGAGGCGATGCCCTTGCCTAGCGAGGACACCACGCCTCCGGTCACGAAAACGAGGGGAGTCATGGACGGCAGCGATCCGCTGGTAAAGCGACATTTTACAGGCTCGCGCCCTGGCCCGCGAGGGGTCTGCGCGGCTTCCGACGCGGTCGTCGGCGACGCAGCCGCTTCCCCGCGCGATCGCCGCCTTCAGTCGACCCGCGCCGCGGCCTCCGGCTTCACGCGCGCGCGGGCGGTTCGTTCGAGCTGCCAGAACATCACCGACGACGTCGACGTGATCAGGCCGACGCAGACGAACGTCGCGTGGAACGCCGGCAGCGCATCGGCGCCGTACTCGGAGCCGAACCATCCCGTGAACGCAGCGAGCAGGCCGCTCGCCGAGGCCACGCCGAGACTGGTCGACAGCATCATCACCATCGAAAGGAGGCTGTTGCCGCCGCTGGCGAGGTCGCCTTCGAGATCGCTGAGCGTGATCGTGTTCATCGCGGTGAACTGCAACGAGTTGACGAGCCCGAAGAACGCGAGCTGGAGAATGCGGATCCAGACCGGTTCGCCGGGCGAGATCAGCGCAAAACTCGCCATCGCAAGACCGACCAGCACCGTGTTTCCGACGAGCACGCGCCGGTAGCCGAGCTCACGGATCAACGGCACGACCAGACGCTTGGAAAGCATTCCGGCGAGCGCGACCGGAATCATCATCGAACCGGATTCGAGCGGCGTGAAACCCAGGCTGATCTGGAACAGCAGCGGAATCAGGAACGGCATGCTGCCGCTGCCGATGCGCGAAAAGAGATTGCCGAGGATGCCGACACGGTAACTCGGCACGTCGAACAGCTTCAGCGAAAACAGCGGCGAAGCGACCTGCGTTGCGTGCAGCCAGTACGCGACGAAGCTCGCCATGCCGAAGATCATCAGCATCAGCACGCTCGCATGACGAAGGCCGAGCTCGGACAGGCCGTCGAGCGCGAGCGAAATCGCGACCATGCTGAACGACAACAGCGCGTAGCCGGCAAGATCGAAGCGCCTGACCTCGCTGCGCGCATCCGGCATCAGCAGCAGCGTCGCCGTTCCGGCAAGGACGCCGACCGGAATGTTGATCAGGAAGATCCAGTGCCACGAGGCGATCTGGACGAGCCAGCCGCCGAGCGTCGGCCCGATCAGCGGACCGATCAGTCCGGGCAGCGTGACGAACGTCATCGCGCGCAGGAACTCGCCGCGCGGAAACGAGCGCAGCACGGCCAGTCGTCCGACCGGCAGCAGCATCGCGCCGCCGACGCCCTGCACGACGCGCGACGCGACGAGCTCGGTCAGCGTATGCGAATACGCGCACAGCGCCGAGCCCAGCGTGAACAGCGCGATCGCGCTGAAGAACACGCGCCGCGTGCCGATGCGGTCGGCGAGCCAGCCCGACGCCGGAATCAGCATCGCCATCGTCAGCGCGTAGGCGATCACGACGGACTGCATGCGCAGCGGACTTTCGCCGAGCCCGGCCGCCATCGACGGCAGCGCCGTGTTGACGATCGTCGAGTCGAGCATCTGCATGAACACGCCGAGCGCGACGAGCCAGAGCAGCGGACTGCCGATGGTCTTGCGGGTGGCGTGGACGTCGGCGCTTGCGGCCATGCGCGGCAGACTATGCGATCCGAGCCGAACGTTGTCTAACGCAGGTGCTTGACCCATCGCGCATCGCTCGCCATTCTGCACGCGGTCGACACGCCAGGTGTCGTCATTCCGGCGCAGGCCGGAATCCAGCTTTCCTTCCCTTCGCAGGAGCTGGATCCCGACCTCGCCGGGACGACGACGCGTATGCGGTCGCGTCAAAGCGAGGGAATTCGCCGCACCATGAGCAGTCGCTACAACGCCGCCGACATCGAAGTCCTTTCCGGGCTCGAGCCGGTCAAGCGCCGCCCGGGCATGTATACGGACACGTCGCGGCCGAACCATCTCGCGCAGGAAGTCATCGACAACTCCGTCGACGAGGCGCTTTCCGGACATGCCAGCGCCGTCGACGTGATCGTGCACACCGACGGCTCGGTCGAGGTCACCGACGACGGCCGCGGCATGCCGGTCGACGTGCATCCGGAGGAAGGAATTCCCGGCGTCGAGCTGATCCTGACGCGTTTGCACGCGGGCGGAAAATTCTCCAATCGCAACTATCGCTTCGCCGGCGGTCTGCACGGCGTCGGCGTGTCGGTGGTCAATGCGCTGTCGACGCGCGTCGAGGTCACGATCCGCCGCGACGGCCAGGTCTACCGGATGAACTTCAAGAACGGCGATCGCTCGAGCAACCTCAGCGTCGTCGGCAACGCACCGAAGAAGCAGACCGGAACGACGCTGCGTTTCTGGCCCGATCCGAAGTATTTCGACACGCCGAAGTTTTCGCTGCCCAAGCTCAAGCACGTGCTGCGTGCGAAGGCCGTGCTGTGTGCCGGCCTGACCGTCCGACTCACCGACGAGGCGAGCGGCGAGAAGGACGAATGGCACTACGAGAACGGTTTGCGTGACTACCTAAGGTCGATGATCGCCGATGCCGACTATCTGCCGCCCGACCTCTTTCTCGGATCGCTCGAGCGCGACGACGGTGCGCTTGACTATGTGCTGGCGTGGGTTCCCGAAGGGGATCTGACGCAGGAAAGCTACGTCAACCTGATTCCGACGGTGCAGGGCGGCACGCACGTCAACGGCCTGCGTTCCGGACTGACCAACGCGCTGCGCGAGTTCTGCGAATTCCGCAATCTGCTGCCGCGCGGGATCAAGCTCGCGCCGGAAGACGTCTGGGATCGGCTGAGCTTCGTTCTTTCGCTCAAGATGACCGACCCGCAATTCTCGGGACAGACGAAGGAGCGCCTCTCCTCGCGCGACGCCGCCGGGTTCGTCGAGAACGCGACGCACGACGGCTTCTCGCTCTATCTCAACCAGCACGTCGAGATCGGCGAGAAGATCGCGCAGCTCGCGATCGAGCGCGCGACGATCCGGCTCAAGACCGAAAAGCAGATCGTGCGCAAGAAGATCACGCAGGGCCCGGCGCTGCCCGGCAAGCTCGCCGACTGCGCTTCGAGCGACCTGCATCGCACGGAGCTCTTCATCGTCGAAGGCGATTCCGCCGGCGGCTCCGCGCGCCAGGCGCGCGACAAGGATTTCCAGGCGATCCTGCCGCTGCGCGGCAAGATCCTGAACACCTGGGAAGTCGAATCGGGGAGCGTGCTCGCGTCTCAGGAAGTGCACGATCTCGCCGTCGCGATCGGCTGCGATCCGGGCAAGGACGATCTTTCGGGCCTGCGCTACGGCAAGATCATCGTCCTCGCCGACG
>DAISJF010000324.1:0-3385 GCA_036821625.1 Rhodanobacteraceae bacterium | reverse complement strand
CGCATCCTGCAGCGCTACGCGGCCAGCATCGAGCACCAGGAGCAGGAAGTCCTCGACAACCTGATCGGCGACAAGCGCGTCGCCGGCGGCATCGCCGGTTTCTTCCGCATCGCCGCGTTCTCGTCCTCGCTGCGCTCGGTCATCGTGCCGGCGCTCGGCGTGCTGCTGCGCGCGAATCCGCGTCTGACCTGCCAGACCATCAAGGCCGAGGTGCACGAGCTGCAGGACATGCTGATCGACGGCAAGATCGACTTCTGCGTGTCGCTGTCCGAATGCGAGCGCATGGGCATCGAAAACGTCCAGGTCGGCGTCGAGCGCAACGTGCTGATCGAGTCCTCGCGCTTCGCCGTGCGCCCGGACTGCTACATCGACCACGAGCCGCGCGACAACTTCACCGAGCGGTTCTTCCTGAGCCAGACCGGCTCGACCGTGCCGAAGATGCAGCGCGCCTACTTCGACGACATCTACGGACTCATCGATGCGGTCTCGCAGGGCATCGGCCGCGCCGTCGTGCCGGTGCACCTGATCCGGCCCGAGCACGAAGTGCGCGCCGTGGCCGGCTACCGTCCGTTCGAGGTACCGGTGCTGCTGCAGTTCCACAAGCAGCCGTATTACACGAAGCTGCAGCACGCGGTGATCGAAACGCTGACGCGCGAGTGCCCGCCGCTCCTGAGCGCGAACCGCATGCTGGGCGAGTCCGGCGCCGCGGTCGCCGACGACGCTCTGATCGCCGCGAACCGCCGCCGCATGCGCGGCGGACGCGACAAGACCGGCTGAGCGGCGAACCGGCGGCGCGATCGCGCCGCCGGCCGGTCACTGTGCGTGCGAGGTCATCGATTCCTTGGCCAGCCGCCAGGTGCCGCCTTCCTTCTGCATTGTCGCCATGCTCGTCGCCGCGCTGCCGTCGCCGTCCTTGCCGCTCAGCTCCAGCGTGGCCGCGTCGCCGTTGCTGAAGCCCTTGACGAACTTCGGATCGCGCAACGCGCTCTGCTGGATGAACGCGAACATCATCTTGAAATCCGGATCGTTGCGGTGCGCGAGCAGCTCCTGCGAGCGCTCCTGCGTCATCGTCTTGGCCAGCGCGTCGACGTCGCCCTTCTTGAGCGCGGCGAGGTACGCGCGATAGGCCTTGGCAGGCTCGCCGCCGTCGGCCGGCAGCGCGGCGCCGAGGTCAGGCGGGCCGGCGATGTCGAGCGCGAACTTGAGGTCGTAGTAGCGGCCGGACTTCTTGTCCGCCTCGTCGTTGGTGCGGAACGTACCCTCGATGCGCCTGGCATCGTTGCGTACGAGCTTCAACGTGTACCAGCCGCTGCCGCTCTGCGAGGAACTCGAACCCCCGGCCATGACGTTGACGTTCTGCACCGAGCCGTCCCCTTCGAGGTTGAGCTCGACGCGCGTCGCGTCCTTCTGCCGGAGCTGATCGGCGACCGCCTCGCCGCGATCGGCCGCGGCGTTCACCGCGGCGGCGTCGATCGGCTTGTCGGCGAACACGACCGTCGTGATCTGCCGGGACTTGTCGAACGGATCCGGTCCGTGAAACGCGTATGCGCTGACCAGTGCCATCGCCTTGCCGTCCTGGTAGAGCGTCCCCGATCCGTCTGCCAGCGCGAGGCCCGAGGCGAGCGCAAGCGTGTACGGCAGACAGCGCAACGAAATCTTCATCATCGATCCCCTCGTCTGACAGTTCCGGTCCACCGGACTGACGTCGCGATGCCGCGCTCGTCCCGGTTCCGATGCCGTGTGCCCTGCCCGACGTGCTGCCTTGAAGGCTTCCCCGCTCGTCGCGCTGGACCGGCGAGGCGACACTAGGCGTTGCAGCGTTCGCGATCCAATGAAAAGTTGGCATCGCCGCATCGGTCGCGCTTATCGCGATCAATGCCGGGAATCGCACGATGCCGTGCGGTAATCACGTGCGGCACGACGCGCACTATCGTGTCCGCATGAAGTCTCTTTTCATGCGCTCGCAACAAGACGACGGCGCATCATTGCGCGGATAGCCTCGGGAGTGTGCAAAGCCTCAGCGATGCGAAGAAGCACGCGCTCTGGGTTGCAACCCGGCATAAGGCTGAGTGTTTCCCCCTAGTAATACGTTGCGACGTTCCGTGGTCACAATGCGTCATCGGCCATGGGTCGTGAGACATCGGCCGGAGAGAAGGACGCGCGGTGCGAGATTCCGGGGGACCGCGAGGCATTGGGGATCTTTGCACATCAGTTCAATCGGAGACATCGCTATGCATCTGCACCTTCGGAAATTCTGGCCGGCGCTGTTGCTGCTGCTGGCCTCCACCTCGTCGTGGGCGACGGATCACACCGTCACCGTCGGCGGCACCTACGGGAGCGGCGGATACAACTATCCGCTGCTGATGTTCAGCCCGTCGACGCTCACGATCAACGCGGGCGATACGGTCACGTTCACCAGTGCGGGCGGCGCTCAACACAACGTCGATGCGGATGCCGGTCAAAGCATCTCGTTCCGCTGCGCGAACGGGTGCGACGGCGCCGGCGGCAACGGCAATCCGAGCGCGAACAACTGGACCTCGACCATAACCTTCGGACCGGAGACCGCCGGTCACACGATCACGTACCACTGCGATGTCCATGGCGCGATGGGCATGACCGGCTCGATCACCGTGAACGCGGCGGGCGGCGGCGGCGGGCACGTGCCGATCACCTCTGGCTTCACCGGCGCCTGGTATGACCCGCAGCAGAGCGGTCACGGCATCTTCCTCGAGGTACTGCCGAACAATCAGATTCTTGCCTGGTGGTTCACGTTCAATCCGGACGGCACGCAGCAGGCCTGGTTCGGCAACGTCGGCACGATCAGCGGCGATACCGCAACCGTCGCTGCCGTGCAGACCGAGGGCGGACGCTGGATACCGAATTTCGATCCGAGCAACGTCACGCAGCCCGCGTGGGGCACGCTCACGTTCGAGTTCACCGACTGCAACCACGGCGAAGTCGACTTCACGTCCACGATGCCCGGATATGGCACCGGTCACATGGACCTGACGCGCCTGACTCAGCCGGCAGGACTCACTTGCCCGTGACGGCATAGCCTGGCTGCGGCGGTAGCGCGGCACGTCGAAAGGCCCGGCCCGGGAATCGACGTGCCTCCGCCGCAGCCTCCGCGGATCGGACGGGTTCGACCGTCGGGTTCGACGCGTTCGACGCGCCGAATTCACCCGCCACATCGCAATCCGGCACAATAGCGCGGCGCGCCGGCTTTTCGCCGGCGTGCCTTTTTGCGCGCGCCGCTGCCGGATGCCGTGATGAACCTGCAATCGAACTTCGAACAGATCCCGCTCAAGGAATATGCCGAGCGCGCGTACCTCGACTATTCGATGTACGTCGTGCTCGACCGCGCGCTGCCGTTCATCGGCGACGG
>DAISJF010000323.1:0-3387 GCA_036821625.1 Rhodanobacteraceae bacterium | reverse complement strand
GCATCGACAGGAACGCGACGAGCAGCGCCGCGATCGCGACGAGCACGCCGAACATGGCGGCGGCGGCGCGATCGCGCATCAGTCGGGAACGCTGCGCAGACGGTCGAGCCGGCGCGTCGCGTACGCGAGCGCGAGCGCTGCGATCAGCACGAAATAGACGATGTCGACGCTGCTGACGAGCCCGCGAAAGAACGGCTCGACATGCGTCGGCAGCGCGAGGTAGTTGATGCCGGAATTGTCGATGCCCTTGAAGCGCGCGCCGGCGTCGACGATCGCGAGCAGGCTCGTGATCGCGAACGCGGCCGCTGCCGCGAGCGCGGGCTGTGAGCTCCAGGCCGAGCACAGCACGCCGATCGCCGTGAGCGCGGCGGCGAACAGGACGAGACCCAGCAGCGCCGCGAACAGCCGGCCGTAATCGAGCGCAGTGCCGAGTCCGAGCGCGATCGGCATCGCCGCGACGAGCACGATCAGCACGATCACGAACCCGAGCGCGCCGAAGTACTTGCCGAGCACGATGCGCAGATTGCCGACGCCGCCGGCGAGCAGCAGCGCGAGCGACTGCGCGCGCCGCTCGCCCGCGATCGTGCGCATCGTGAGCAGCGGCACGAGCAGGATCAGCACGTTCGAGAAGCTGCGCAGCACCGGGATCGCGACGAGATCGGTCACGCCCGGCGCATCCTTGAGCCCGCCGAGTTTCGGCGCGAGCTCGAGAAACGCTTCGAGCGCGAGCAGGAATTGCCAGGCCATCAGCGCGATCACGACAGCAGCCAGGATCCACGCGAACGGCTGCGCGGCGAGCCGGCGCCATTCGTGGCGCGTGATCAGCGCGGCGACGCTCAAGCGGCCACCTCTGCCGTGCCCGCGGCGATGCGCATGAAAATCGCTTCGAGCGCGGGGCTCTCGGCGCGCAGCTCTTCGAGGCCGAAGCCGCGTTCGACGATCGCAGCGGACAGCGCCGCCGTCGAAGCGCCATCGCGCAGACACAGCTGCCAGACTCGCGGATCGTCGCCCGCCGGCGTCGCGCCGGTCACCATCGGCAGTGCGAGCCAGTCGTTGGCAGTCAGCGCTTTCGCGACGCGCACACGCATCGGTGCGCCCTGCGCGGGCGTGGCAAGGTTGGCTTCGTGGCGCAATTCGCCCTCGTGCAGGATCGCGACGCGATCGCAGCACGCGAGCACATCCGGCAGCAGATGCGTCGAAAGCACGACCGCGTGGCGCGTGCCGAGCCCGCGCACCAGCTCGCGCAGGCGCAGCGCCTGGACCGGATCCAGACCCGACGCCGGCTCGTCGAGCACGATCAGCTCGGGCTCGTGCAGGATGGCCTGGGCGAGGCCGACGCGCTGGCGGAAGCCTTTCGACAGCGTGCCGATCAGACGTCGCCGCACGTCGCCGAGGTCGCAGCGCTCGACCACCTGGTCCACCGCGCGGCGGGCCTCCCGACCGAGCCCGCGCAACGCGGCGCAGAACGCGAGGAATTCGTCGACCGTGAGCTCGGGATGCAGCGGAGGCACCTCCGGCAGGTAGCCGATCCTGCGCCGGGCGAGCTCCGGGTGTTCCGCGAGATCCTCGCCATCGATGCGGACGACGCCGGCGCTCGGTGCCAGCACACCCGCGATCATGCGCAGCGTGGTCGACTTGCCGGCGCCATTCACGCCGAGAAGTCCGAGCACTTCGCCCTTCGCGAGCGCAAGGGCGAGGTCGCGCACGACGCGCCGGCCGGCGAGGGTGCGGCTGGCTTTCTCGAGGACGAGGACGGGCGGCGCGGCATTCACGGGCGCGATTGTTCCGGGTCCGGTCCGGCCGCGGCAAGCGATACGGACATCTCAATGTCCCAAAGGTTGACGAAGTGCCATGGAACCCCCATTAGGCGTGGCGTATAGTCGCGCCTCGCTTCCTTCCGTTTCCGGCGGTTCTCTCATTCATGTTCGATGCCCTGCTCGCCTTTGCTGCGCGCGGTCTGACCCAGGCGTCCTGGGGTACCTGGATCGTGTACACGCTCATCGTCACCCAGCTGACCATCCTCACGGTGACGCTGTACATGCACCGCTGCCAGTCCCATCGCGGCGTCGATTTCCATCCTGCGGTCGCGCATTTCTTCCGCTTCTGGGCATGGCTCTCGACCGGCATGATCATGAAGGAATACGTCGCGATCCATCGCAAGCACCACGCCAAGTGCGAGACCGAAGAGGATCCGCACAGCCCGCAGATCCACGGCATCAACAAGGTGCTGTTCGACGGCGTCGGGCTCTATCGCGAGGCGAGCCTGAACAAGGCCGACATGGACAAGTACGGCGTCGGCACGCCGGACGACTGGATCGAACGCAATCTCTATACGCGCTACAACGTTCTCGGCGTGTCGCTGTTCGTCGTCATCGATTTCATGCTGTTCGGCGCGGTCGGCGTCGTCATCTGGGCGATCCAGATGTTGTGGATCCCGTTCTGGGCCGCCGGTGTCGTCAACGGCGTCGGCCACTGGTGGGGCTACCGCAATTTCGAGACGGCCGACACCGCGACGAACCTCACGCCGTGGGCGTTCTGGCTCGGCGGCGAGGAGCTGCACAACAACCACCATGCGTTCCCGAGCTCGGCGCGCTTTGCGCTGCGCAAGTTCGAGTTCGACATCGGCTGGATGCTCATCCGCCTGCTCGAGAAGCTCGGCCTCGCCAAGGTGCTGCGCACCGCGCCGGCGCTGGATCTGCGCCCGAACGTGCACCTGCCCGATGCCGACACCGTCAAGGCCGTGCTCGCGCACCGCTTCCACGTCATGAGCGACTATTTCCGCGGCGTCATCGCGCCGACGCTGCGCGACGAAGCCGCGAATGCCGGCGCCGGCATCAAGGCGCTGCCGCGCAAGCTGCGCAAGGCGCTCGGCAATGGCGGGCGCTGGCTCGACGCGGCCTCGCGCGAGCGCATGCTCGCTTTCACCGAGAATCGCCCGACGCTGCGCACGGTCTGTGAATTCCGCGCGCGGCTCGCCGCGCTGATGGAGCGCAACGGCCGCAATGGCGAGGCGCTGCTCGACAGCCTCAAGCAATGGTGCATCGAAGCCGAAGCCACCGGGATCCGCACGCTGGGCGAGTTCGCTGCGAGGCTGAAGGGTTACAAGCTGGTCGGCGAAAAAGCCTGACCGACGCATCGTCCATCCGATCGAAAAAAAGCCCGCCGATGTGCGGGCTTTGTTTTTTGGGCGCCGGGAAAACGAAAACCCGCCTCGAGGGCGGGTCTTCGTTGAAGGCTCCGGATGCCGGCCTTCGCCGGCATCAAACGACACTACGCGTTACTTGATCTTGCCTTCCTTGTAGATCACGTGCTTGCGCACCACCGGATCGTATTTCTTCACTTCCATCTTGTCCGGCGTGTTCTTCTTGTTCTTGTCGGTCGTGTAGA
>DAISJF010000322.1:0-3393 GCA_036821625.1 Rhodanobacteraceae bacterium | reverse complement strand
GATTGGCGCGGGCGGCGGCTACACGACCGAGTTGGTCGCGCGCGCGGTCGGCGAACGTGGCCGCGTGTACGCCGAGAATAACCGCTTCGTGCTCGAGCGATTCGCCGCCAAGCCGTGGATCCGGACGCTCGATCGCGATCTTCGACACGCCCGCCTGGGCGAGCTTGGAGCGCAGCATCTCGCGCACCTTCAGGTCGGCCGCGAGGTACTGCGCGTATTCGCGCTTGTTCGCGTACCACTTGGAATTCCAGTCCTTGGAAATGCCGAGGCGAATGCCGGTCGGATGAACTTTATGACCCATGATGTATTAGCTCCCGACGACCACGGTGACGTGGCTCGTGCGTTTGATGATCCGCGAACCGCGGCCCTTGGCGCGCGCATGCATGCGCTTGAGCTGCGGACCGTCGTCGACCATGATGGTCTTGACCTTCAGCTCGTCGACGTCGGCGCCGAGGTTGTTCTCGGCATTGGCGACGGCGGAGAGCAGCACCTTCTTGATCAGGTGCGCCGCCTTCTTGTCGCTGAACTGCAAGAGGCTGGTCGCACGACCGACCGGCAGGCCGCGGACCTGGTCAGCGACCAGTCGCGCCTTCAGCGAGGAGATGCGCGCGCCGCGCAGGATGGCTTTTGCTTCGATGCTCATGTCGTCACCTTACTTCTTGGCTTCGGCGGCTTTCTTGTCGCCGGAGTGACCCTTGAAGGTGCGCGTCGCGGCGAACTCGCCGAGCTTGTGCCCGACCATGTTCTCGTTGACCAGCACCGGCACATGGGCCTTGCCGTTGTGCACGGCGATGGTGAAACCCACCATCTCCGGCAGGATCATGGAGCGGCGCGACCAGGTCTTGATCGGACGCTTCGTATTCGAACCCGACGCCGCTTCCACCTTCTTCAAGAGGTGCAGATCGACGAACGGACCTTTTTTCAGTGAACGTGCCATTGTGATTTAGTCCTGTTCTATCAACCGCGACGATCGCGCACGATGAATTGCGTGGTGCGCTTGTTCTTGCGCGTCTTGTAGCCCTTCGCCGGCTGACCCCACGGCGACACCGGATGCGGATTACCCTGACCGGCTTTCGCCTCACCACCGCCGTGCGGATGGTCGACCGGGTTCATCGCCGCGCCGCGAACGGTCGGGCGAACACCGCGCCAACGCTTCGCACCGGCCTTGCCGAGCTTGCGCAGGTTGTGCTCCGAGTTGCCGACTTCGCCGATCGTGGCGATGCAGTCCACCGGCACCTTGCGCATTTCGCCCGAACGCAAACGCAGCGTGGCGTAACCGGCTTCGCGCGCGATCAGCTGCACCGAGGCGCCGGCGCTGCGCGCAAGCTGCGCGCCCTTGCCCGGCTTCATTTCGACGCAATGCACGGTCGAACCGATCGGGATATTGCGCAGCGGCAGCGAGTTGCCCGCCTTGATCGGCGCATCGCGGCCGGCCATGAGCTGGTCGCCCACCACCACGCCCTTCGGCGCGATGATGTAACGGCGCTCACCGTCGACGTACAGCAGCAGGGCGATGTTCGCCGTGCGGTTCGGATCGTATTCCAGACGCTCGACGCGGCAGGCGATGCCTTCCTTGTCGCGCTTGAAGTCGATCACGCGGTAATGCTGCTTGGAACCGCCGCCCTTGTGGCGCGTCGTGATGCGGCCATAGTGGTTGCGGCCGCCGGTCTTCGACTGCGGCTCGGTCAGCGGAGCGTACGGGTCGCCTTTGTACAGCCCCGGCGTCGTCACGCGCACCATGGCGCGGCGTCCCGGAGAAGTTGGCTTCAGTGTGATCAGTGCCATTGTTTTGGTTCCGAAATAATCTTGGGTCGCTTAAGCCTTCGCCGTCACATCGATGGTCTGGCCATCGGTGAGACGCACGTAGGCCTTGCGCCAGCCGTTGCGCGAACCCGCGCGCTGCTTGAACGACTTGACCTTGCCTTTCACGTTCGCGATGTTGACCGACTCGACCTTGACGCTGAACAGCGCTTCGACCGCGTCCTTGACCAGCTTCTTGTCCGCGCCGGCGGCGATTTCGAACACGTACTGGTTGTGCTCCTGCGCGCGCGCACTCTTTTCCGAGATGTGCGGAGCGCGGATCACGCTGTACAGCTTCTCATTCTTGATTTCGGTGCTCATGCCAGCCACTCCTCGATCTTCTTGACCGAGTCGACGGTCATCACAACATGCTGCGCATCGACCAGGGTGACCGGGTCCATCGCCGCGACATCGACCACGGCGACCTTGTGCAGGTTGCGCGCGGACAGGAACAGATTCTGGTTGACGTCTTCGGTGACGATCAGCGTGCGGCCGGTATGGTCCGCCAGCTTCGCGGCGAGCGCCTTGGTGCTGACCTTTTCCACGCCGAACGACTCGACGACCTGCAGACGGCCCTGACGGTTGAGCTCAGACAGGATCGCCTGGATCGCACCGCGGTACATCTTCTTGTTGACCTTTTGCGAGAAGTCGCGCGGCTTCGCGGCAAACGCGCGGCCACCGCCGACGAAGATCGGAGCGCGATAGTCGCCGTGACGCGCGCCGCCGCCCTTCTGCTTCTTGAACTTCTTCGTCGTACCCGACAGATCCGAGCGCGTCAGCTGCGCCTTCGTGCCCGCACGACCCGCGTTGCGGTAAGCAACGACGACCTGGTGCACGAGGCCCTCGGAATATTCACGGCCGAACACCGTGTCGGAGACCGACAGCGGCTTCTTGGCGCCTACAACCTGCAATTCCATGATCTTTCTCCTCAAGCCTTCGCAGCGGGGCTGACGACGACATTGCCGCCCGGCGCACCCGGCACCGCGCCGCGCACGGCGATCAGGTGCTTTTCGGCGTCGATCTTGACCACTTCGAGGTTCATGATCGACTGGCGCGTCGCGCCCATGTGACCGGCCATCTTCTTGCCCGGGAACACGCGGCCCGGCGTCTGGCGCTGACCGATCGAGCCCGGCGCGCGGTGCGACAGCGAGTTACCGTGCGTCGCATCGCCCATCGTGAAGTTGTGGCGCTTGATCGTGCCCTGGAAGCCCTTGCCCTTGGTCACGCCGGCGACGTCGATCTTCTGGCCGACCTTGAACACCTCGTCGGCCTTCAGTTCGCCGCCGACCGTGTAGTTGCCGATGTCCTTCGCGTCGACGCGGAACTCCCACAAACCGCGGCCCGCTTCCACTTTCGCCTTGGCGAAATGGCCGGCGAGCGGCTTGGTCACGAGCGCCGCGCGCTTCGTGCCCGTGGTCACCTGGACGGCCGTGTAGCCGTCCGTCTCGACCGTCTTCACCTGCGTGATGCGGTTCCGGTGTTTTCGGTTCGGTCGGTGTTTCGGCAGGTTGCTGGTCCGATTCGATCCACTCCGTATGGAATACGCCAGGTTTATCGACTCGTTCGTAAGTATGGGCACCGAAGAAATCACGT
>DAISJF010000321.1:0-3395 GCA_036821625.1 Rhodanobacteraceae bacterium | reverse complement strand
CCTGCTCCGAATGACCGACCGCCTCATCGCCACCGCCGCGAATCCCGACGACGATCTCGTCGAGGCGACGATCCGTCCGCAGCGCCTGGCCGACTATCTCGGCCAGCCGACCGTGCGCGAGCAGCTCGCGATCTCGATCGAAGCCGCGCGGCGCCGCAGCGAGGCGCTCGATCACGTCCTGATCTTCGGTCCGCCGGGACTCGGCAAGACCACGCTCTCGCACGTGATCGCGAACGAGCTCGGCGTGAACCTGCGCTCGACGTCGGGGCCCGTGCTCGAGCGGCCGGGCGATCTCGCCGCGCTGCTGACCAACCTGCAGCCGCGCGACGTGCTGTTCGTCGACGAGATCCACCGGCTCTCGCCGATCGTCGAGGAAGTGCTGTACCCGGCGCTCGAGGATTTCCAGATCGACATCATGATCGGCGAGGGTCCGGCCGCGCGCTCGATCAAGCTGGACCTGCCGCCGTTCACGCTGATCGGCGCGACGACACGCGCGGGACTGCTCACCGCGCCGCTGCGCGACCGTTTCGGCATCGTGCACCGGCTCGAGTTCTACTCGCCGCTCGAGCTCGCGGCGATCGTGCGGCGCTCGGCGAAGATCCTCGGTATCGCCTGCGATGCCGACGGTGCGGCCGAGATCGCGCGCCGCGCGCGCGGCACGCCGCGCATCGCGAACCGGCTGCTGCGGCGCGTGCGCGATTTCGCCGAGATCAAGGCCACCGGCAGCGTCAACGCCGAGGTCGCCTCCGCGGCGCTCGAAATGCTCAAGGTCGATCAGGAGGGCTTCGATGCGATCGACCGGCGCCTGCTCGGCATGATCATCGAAAACTTCGAGGGCGGTCCGGTCGGCGTCGAGTCGCTCGCCGCGGCGCTGTCCGAGGAACGCGGCACGATCGAAGACGTGCTCGAACCGTTCCTGATCCAGCAGGGCTTTCTCGTGCGCACCGCCCGCGGGCGCATGGTGACGGCGAAGGCGTGGCGGCATTTTGGATTGGCGCCGCCGAAGCGCGCGCTCGTCGAGGATCTGTTTGACGGACGGGAGCCGGTAGCCGGTAGCCGGGAGCCGGAGAGCGGGCGATGACGCGCAACCCGCTTTCTTCCGTTTCGACGAGGTGGCGCCGATGACGGCGGAGCGCGTCAGCCGTGCGCTCTCCGGCTCCCGGCTCCCGGCTCCCGGCTCACCGACTTTCGCCTTCCCCGTCCGCATCTACTGGGAAGACACCGACGCCGGCGGCGTCGTCTACCACGCGCGCTACCTGCATTTCTTCGAGCGCGCGCGCACCGAGTGGCTGCGTGCGGCCGGTGTCGGCCAGCAGGCGCTGCAGGAAAGCGAGGGCGTCGTGTTCGTCGTGCACGCGATGGAGCTGCGGTTCAACGCGCCCGCGCGGCTGGATGATCTGCTTACCGCGACCGTCGTGCCGGTCGAGCGCCGCAGCGCGAGTTTCGTCGTCGCGCAGGAGCTGCGCCGCGAACCCGAGGCGCGCGCTCTGGTCGAAGCTCGTGTGCGCGTCGCCTGCCTCGACGCGGCATCGTTCCGTCCGCGCCCGATTCCCGAATACCTACTCGACGTGATAGCGAAATCATGAACAGCGAACTCAACGTTCTCGGCCTCGTCCTCGGCGCCAGCCTCCCGGTGAAGCTCGTGCTCGGCATCCTCATCGGGTTTTCGATCGCGTCCTGGTTCATCATCTTCCGCAAGAAGGCGCTGCTCGATCGCGCCAACGAAGGCGCGGACGAATTCGAGGAGCGCTTCTGGTCCGGCGCCGATCTCGCGGGTCTCTTCAAGGACCTCACCGGCGGCGGCGGCGAGCGCATCACCGGCAGCGCTGCGATCTTCGAGGCGGGCTTTCGCGAGTTCGCGCGCCTGCGCCAGCGTCGCGGCGTCGATTCGCGCGCGTTGCTCGAAGGCGCACAGCGCGCGCTGCGCGTTGCGGCCACGCGCGAGGTCGACCGTCTCGAGCAGAGCCTCGAATTCCTCGCCAACGTCGGCTCGATCAGCCCCTACGTCGGCCTGTTCGGCACGGTCTGGGGCATCATGATCGCGTTCCAGGGCCTCGCCAACGTCAAGGAAGCGACGATCGCGATGGTCGCGCCCGGCATCTCCGAGGCGCTGATCGCGACCGCGATGGGCCTGTTCGCGGCGATACCCGCGGTGTGGGCTTACAACCGCTACTCGACCAAGCTCGAGCGCATCAGCATGCGCTACGAGACGTTCGTCGAGGAATTCTCGTCGATTCTCGCGCGCCAGGCGCACGTCGACGAGCCGGCCTGATCGTGCCGAGGCCCGAACCCCGCCGCATGCCCGATTCCGTTGGAGCCCTCTGATGCAAGCCCTGGGCAGACATCGCAAGCGCTACAAGCTCAAGGCCGAGATCAACGTCGTGCCGTACATCGACGTGATGCTCGTGCTGCTCATCATCTTCATGGTCACGGCGCCGCTGCTCAATCTCGGCGTCGACATCCAGCTGCCGCAGTCGAAGGCGAAGTCGGTGCAGAACGACAAGGAACCGGCCGTCGTCAGCATCGACAGGGACGGCAAGCTGTATCTCACGCTCGGCGCCGCACCGCGCGAGCCGATCGAACCGACCGCGCTGGTGACCAAGGTCTCGGCGTTCGTGCGCGAGAATCCGCAGCTGCCGTTCCTGATCGCGGGCGATCAGCGCGTCGACTACGGCCGCATCTATCAGGCGATGGTGCTGCTGCAGCAGGCCGGCGTCGCCAAGGTCGGGCTGATGAGCCAGCCGGTACAGGCGCAAGACTCGCACTAGTCACGATGGAGACCTTCGGCGACAAGTTGCGCGCGTTCGGGAAGGCGCTGGCCGTCCACGGCGTGTGCGTGCTCGCGATGTTGCTCGGGCTCTGGTGGACTACGGAATCGCGTCCGGTCAGTCTGCCGGGTCCGGTGATCCAGGTGGATCTGATCGGGCCGACGCAGGCGCCGAAAAGCCTTGCCGTGTCGAGCCCGAAGCTGACGACTCCGAAGCCGGTCCTGCCCAAGCCCGAGCCGCCCAAGCCGGAACCGCCGAAACCCGAGCCGCCGAAGCCGCCGCAGGAAGCGACGCCGCCGCCGACCGAAGTGCATCAGGACACGGTCGATCAGGAGCGCATCGCCGCGCTCGCCGCCGAGAAGGCCGAGCAGGCCCAGCGCGAGCAGGAGGAGAAGCATCGCCGCGAGCAGGCGCTGCTCGAGGAGCAGCAGCGCAAGGAGGAGGAGCGCAAACAGCAGCTCGCCGATATCCGCAAGCAGCGCGAAGCCGCGGAAAAGGCGCTGAAACTCGAGAAGGAGAAACTCGCCCAGCTCGAGGATCGCCAGCGCACGCAGCGCGACAAGGTCGAGAAGGAGCGCATCCAGCAGTTGGCCGAAGACATGCTACAGGTCGAGGAGGGAACGCTCT
>DAISJF010000320.1:0-3397 GCA_036821625.1 Rhodanobacteraceae bacterium | reverse complement strand
GCATTGCGCGTCGCCGATTCGGCGCTCGCGGAACGCGACACGCACGCACGCAGCGAAGATGCCGGCGCGACGATCCGCACCGCGCATTCGTCGCGGCGAGCGCTGCGAGCATGGATGGCGATCGCGGCTGCGAGCATCGTCGCGCTCGGCGTGGCATGGCTGCTGCGTCGTGAGCCGTCGCAGCCAGCCGCCCCGCCCGGACACGGCAACGCGGTCGCGATCGTCGAGTTCAACAATCTTTCGCAGAACGCAAAAGATGCCTGGCTCGGCCCCGCGCTCGGCGAAATGCTCGCGACCGAGATCACGGCCGGAGGAAACGTCTACGTGCTGCCGG
Organism: Rhodanobacteraceae bacterium; assembly: GCA_036821625.1. Lineage (GTDB taxonomy): Bacteria > Pseudomonadota > Gammaproteobacteria > Xanthomonadales > Rhodanobacteraceae > Dokdonella_A. The sequence goes on along the minus strand of DAISJF010000320.1, from coordinate 3,063 downwards.
ACGAGCTCGTGCGCACCGCACACGGCGATCTCGCCGCGCCGCTGGCCGGCGGCTATTCCACGCAAAGCCTGGCTGCGCTGCGTCGCCGGCTCGGGGCGGACTACGTGCTGAGCGGCGGCTATCTGGTCGCCGGGTCCTCCGATCAGCCTCGCGTCCGGCTCGATCTCGCGCTGCAGGACGCTCGCAGCGGAACCGCGATCGCCACGCTGGCGCGCGACGCTCCGGTTTCGGATCTGCCGACGCTGATCGCGCAGGCCGGTGCCGGACTGCGCGGCCATCTCGGCATCACGGATGCAGACAGCAGCGAGCTGCAGCTCGTCGCGAACGCCCAGCCGCCGACATCCGAAGTCGCACGCAGCATTGGTTTTGCGCTGGACGCGCTGCATCGCAACGATCCCGCGCGCGCGCGCGACGAGTTGCTCGACGCGATCGCGCAGGCGCCCGGCTATGCGCCGGCGTACAGCTATCTCGCGCAGGCATGGTCGGCGCTCGGTTACGGCGCGAAGGCCGCTGCGGCGGCGGCGCAGGCGGCCGCGCACGCAGAGGGCTTGCCGGAAGAACAGCGTCTGCAGATCGATCTGCAGCAGCAGTCCGCGCAGAACGCGTGGTCGAAAGCTGCGGACGCCGCTCGCTCGCTCGTTGCTCTGCGTCCGTCAAGTCCGAACTATCGGCTGCGCCTGATCCAGGCGCTGCTCGATGCGCACGATGGCGCCGGCGCCGAGGCGGCGCTCGCCGAGCTCCGCAAACTGCCCGAAGCCGAGGGTGATCCGCGCGTCGAGCTCGCAGCCGCCGATATCGACAGCGCGAAGAGCGACGTCAAAGGCGAGGCCGAACACGCGCGCCGGGCGCTCATGCTGGCGCAGGCGCGAGACGTACCGGGCCAGATCGCCGATGCGCGGACGCGTCTGGGCATGGCGATCTACTACAGCGGCAACAGTGTCGAAGCAGAGGACATGATTCGACAGGCGATCGCGGCGTATCAGCGCAACGGCAACACGCACGGCGAAGCATCGGCACGCGAAGGGCTCGGCAAGATCCTCGCGACGCGGAACCAGGGCGACGCCGCGCGCGGGGAATACCAGCGCGCGATGGCGATCTATCAAAGCATCGGCGATCTCGGCGGCATGACGAAGGCCTACTCCGATCTCGCGCGCATGCTCTGGGCTGCCGGCGATCGCGACGGTGCGACGACGGCTGCGCGCAAGGTGCTCGAGCTCGGCCGCGAAACCGGGGATCTGCTCATGCAGTCGTGGGGACTCCAGGCGGTGGCGACGGCCGATTCCGACGAGTCCGCGAGCGACGACGTCATCAAGGAGTTTCAGGAGGTGATCGCGCTCGGTCAGAAGATCGGCATCGGGACCGGCGACTTGTGGGCGCTCGCGAACTACGCCGACATTCTGCGCTTGCGCGGCGATCTCGATGAAGCGAGGGCGACATGCAGGCGTGTCGAGGACGCGGTGAAAGGAGTCAGCGACCCGCAGTTCACGATCCTGGTCAAGTTCAACTGCGCAGAGGTCGCGCTCGACCGCGGTGACGTCGCGGCGGCGGAGGAGGGCCTCACGCAGGCGATGGCCGAGGCGAAGGGCGCGAACGACGACGTCATGGCGTCCAACATCGATATGACGATCGCACAGATCGACATGGGCCGCCGCCGCTGGACCGAGGCGCGCCCGCGTCTGGAAAGTGCGGCTGAGGCGTTTACCAAGGCCGAGGCGAACACCGGTGCCGCGGACGCGGAAGCGCTGCTCGCTCTCACGGCCGACGCACTGGGCGACGGCGCCGCGCGCGATCGCGCTGCGGCGCGCGCAAAGGAATTGCGTCGCGGCATCAATGCGCGGCAGGAAGTGCTGATGGTCGATTTCGCGCTCGCAGCACTGCGCGCGAAGGCCGGCGATGCCGGTGGCGTCGCCGATCTGCGCGCTCTCGCGGACGATGCAGAACGCCGGCACTGGCTCGGCTGGGCGCTCGAGATGCGGCTCGCGGCCGTGGAGGCGCTGCGCCGGCGCCATGATCCCGCGGCCGATGCGCTCGCTGCCGAAGTCGCGTCGACCGCTCGCGCGAAGGGTTTCGGCTGGGTGCTGATGCGGCTCGACGAATCGCCGAAAACCGCGCTGGCCTCGCCGCATTGAATCGCGATTCGTCGTTGGCGCGTGCATCGCACGCGTGCAGGCCGCCTACATCTCGCGATCGCCGATCAGCACGATATCCGCGCGTCGCTGCGCAAACAGGCCGACCGTCACGACGCCGGCGATCTGATTGAGATCGCGCTCCATTGCGACCGGATCGCTGATCCGCCAGCCGTGCACGTCGAGGATCGCGTTGCCGTTGTCGGTCACGAAGCCTTCGCGCGGAACCGGTCGCCCGCCGCGGCCGACGATCTCGCGCGCGACGTGTTTCGACGCCATCGGAATCACCTCGATCGGCAGGGGAAAGCGGCCGAGCACGTCGACGCGCTTGGCGGAATCGATGATGCAGACGAATTTCGTCGCGACCGCCGCGATGATTTTTTCGCGCGTCAGCGCGCCGCCGCCGCCCTTGATCAGGCATTTGCGCGGATCGCACTCGTCGGCGCCGTCGACGTAGACCGGAATCGCGTCGACGTCGTTGAGATCGAGCACCGGAATGCCGAATCCGACCAGCTGGCGCGTCGACTGTTCCGAGCTCGAAACGGCGCCGTCGAACGTGCCCTTGCGCTCGGCCAGCGCATCGATGAAATGCCTGACGGTCGAGCCGGTGCCGACGCCGACGATGCGTGCGCCGTCGATGTAGCGCAGCGCCGTGCGTGCGGCCAGGCGCTTTTCTTCGTCCTTCGACGTCGTTGCCTGCATCTTCGCTCCGCTCACTCGAGCCCGAGGATGAAATCCCACTGCGCCTTCGTCACCGGCAGCACGGAAAGGCGGTTGCCTCGCGCGGTCAGCGCGAAACCTTCCAGCTCGCGCCGGTCCTTGAGCTCGGTCAGCGGGATCACACGCTTGAGCTTGCGCTTGAACTTGACATCGACCAGGTACCAGCGCGGGTCCTCGCGCTTGCTCGCGGCATCGTAGTAGTCGCTCCTGCGGTCGA
>DAISJF010000319.1:0-3407 GCA_036821625.1 Rhodanobacteraceae bacterium | reverse complement strand
TGTGCGCTTCTGGAACAAGAGCCGTGCTTGCCCTGCGCGCGACCGCGGCCGCGCCATTCAGAAAAAACGGCCGGTGTCGCCACCGGCCGCAAGGAGAGGAAAAACCGACGAGGCGATTCAGGGCCCGTCGAACCCGTCCGCGAAAATCCGATCGGTGATCGGGGCGCAGGCGACGAATATCTCGTTGAACGAGTTCGGCGCACCGCCGGAGTCGTATCCGCCGATCGCGTAGATGTTGCCGGTCGCGGGGTCGATATCGGCGGCGAAATTGCGCCGCGGATTGACGAACGGCAGGCCGATCGACCATGAATCGGTCAAGGGATCGTACACGTCGACTTCGTTGCTCGGATTCGGCGCGTCGCGGCCGCCGCCCAGCACCCAGACCGTACCGTCGAGCGCCGTGACCGCGCGGGTCTCGGCGGTCGCGCGCGGAATCGGACTGATCGGCTGGATCGCGTCCGCGTCAGGGCTGTACAGCGACGATTCCGAGGAATCGAGGATGGTCAGGCCAACGGGATCCCAGGTCGATCCGCCCGCCAGATAGATGAAGCCGTTCGACGTCGCCGTCGGAATGTATCCGATCGGCGTCGGCAGCGTTGCGGTCATCGCCGTCCAGCGGCTGCCCGCCGCGGCGGACGGATCGAACTGATAGATCGTATCGAGCATGCCGATCCCGATATCGAATCCGCCGAACACGAAGAGCTTGTTCTGGTACACCGCGGCGCCGCCGGGCAGCATCGCGCCGTCCGTGTTTCCTATCCACGGATCCTGATCGAGCACCGTCAGCGTATCGGTGACGGGATCGTACTGGCGCACGTCGGATGTCGCCGTCGTCGCGCCGGCTGCCGATCCGCCGACGACCACGATGTATTGCGTGCCGCCGAAATCGAGCACCCCGCCAACCATGTTGTTGACCTGGCTGTCCTCGAACGTCGCGGTGCTCGTCGACCAGGTGTTGCTCGCCGGGTCGTAGATATTGATTGCCGTGAAATCGCTACCGGCTGTATCGTCCGCGCGCCCGCCCATGAGATAGAACCTGCCGTCGGGCGGGAAAAATACGCCCCAGGAGCGAACTTCCGTGCCTGGGAAATCCAGGCCCGTCGTCCACGCCCCAGGCGGCGCGCACGAACCTTCTGGCGGCGGTGCAGCCTGCGCTGCAGTCGCGACGAGCGCGGCGAGAATCGTGGAAATCAAAAAGCAACTCAGGAATCGAGACTTGCGCATGTCTGCTCTCCCTCGGGACGGGTGGCGAACCTCAAGGGAAGACCGGTCAAGCGTCGATGGAATCCCCGCCGCAGCGGGCGCGTTGAAAACAAGGAACAGGCTGGATGTTTTGCCGCGAACGACGAACGAGCCGGACATTCCTTAACTTTCAAGGTCCGCGTCGAGAGTAGTCCCAAGTTCACGCTGTACGCAACAGACTACGGTCAACGCCCTCCTCCGGTCCGGACCACGCATGCCACGCTGAACGAGTATCGGCGCGCGGCGAGCATTCCTGAAGAGGCCGCTGCGCCGACGATTCTTCGAGCCCGTGCAGCTCCGGAAACGACGAGAACGACCCTGGACGCACCGGTCGGAAGATCGCGGACGGGCTGGCGTGCATTCGAAACTTGTTAAGCTCGATCGGCTCGCCACAAGGAATGTCCCCATGGACCAGCGCATCATCGATCTTTACAACACGTATATTCACGGCAGCATGCCGCGTCGCGATTTCCTGCATCGGCTGGCCGGCATGGCGGGCGGTGCCGCCGCGGCGAGCGCGCTGCTGCCGACGCTCGAATGCAACTACGCACGCGCCGCGCAGGTCCCCGCGGACAACGCGGATCTCGACACCGGCTACGCCAGCTACGCCGGCAGCAAGGGGCCGGTGCGCGCCTACTTCGCTCGTCCCAAGGCAGCCGATCGATTGCTGCCGGGCGTTCTGATCATCCACGAGAACCGCGGACTCAACGCGCACATCGAAGACGTCGCGCGACGTGCCGCGCTCGCCGGCTACCTCGCCGTCGCACCGGACGGGCTCAGCGTCGCCGGAGGCACGCCCGCGGATCAGGAGAAAGCCCGCGATCTGTTCGCGGCGACCGATCGCGCGACCATCGACGCCGACGTGATCGCCGGCGTCGGCTACTTCGCCTCACGCAAGGACTGCAGCGGAAGGATCGGCGCCGTGGGATTCTGCTACGGCGGCGGAGTCGCGCTGCAATGCGCAGCGGAGCGGCCCGAAATTCTCGCGGCGGTCGCGTTCTACGGCGCCGCCCTGCCCGCCGAGAAGACTTCCAGGGTCAAGGCGGCGCTGGCCATGCACTACGCCGGCAAGGACGAGCGCATCGATGCGGGCATCACCGATTTCCGCGCCGCGCTCGATACGCACGAGATCGCCTACAGCCTGAACATGTATCCGGGCACGCAGCACGGCTTCCACAACGATTCGAGCGAGGCGCGCTACGACGCCGCCGCGGCGAAACTCGCCTGGGCCCGCACGATCGCGTTCTTCGATCACTATCTCAAGGGCTGAATCGCGGCTCGGCGCAGCGCGCTCAATCGTCCGGCGCCACGACGCGCGCGCGCCGCGACCAGTCGAATTCGACGCGCACGCGGTCGCCCGCGGTGTCGACTGCTTCGAGATGCGCCGGCCGCCCGGTCGTCTCGCAGATCCAGACGCGCATGTCGCCTTCGGCGTCGGCTCCGGGCAGCTGGCCGGAGGCGCGGAATCGATAGACGCGCGTCGGACACTGCGCGGTCTTCGCACGTCCTTCCTCGCGCACGTCGCGGATCGACGCGATCGCTTTGCGCATCGCGGCCCGGTCGAACGCGGTGACCGGCAGCAACGAAGGATCGGCCGGCGCCCAGACGCCGAACGCGCGGACCCATGCGCCATCCGGCGTCACGATGAAATCCGTCGTTTCAGTGCGCGCGTGAATCCGGTCCGGAAACTCGACTTCGATCAGGCCCGACATGGCCGGCAGGTCCGGGCCGAACAGACGTCCGCTCGCTTGCGCGCGAAAGCCGCCGGCCTCGATGACCTTGTCGAAGGCGGACTGGACGTCCGCGCGCGCATCCGCGCATGCGCACGCGGGCGCGAGCACCAGAAGCGCCAGCATCAGACATTCCGAAAACTTGCGCATCGACGCGTTCCGCCCGGAGGTCCGCGCGACAGTATCCTTGAGACGGATGAATGCCAGCCGTGTCGAACGCTCCGTCCGGAGAGACTCAGTCAAGCCGCGCGATTCTCCGCGCCTGCTCGAGCCAGCCCGCGATCCGTTGCGCCCATTCGGACTGACCCGTCGCTTCGGTGATCAGATCCTGACGGACTTCGATCTCGACGTGCGGCAGCCCGCGCCCTTCGCCGTGCACGGGAATCGCGTAATCGGTGCCGTCGCTGACCGAATACGGCTGGTTGTCGCCGGCGA
>DAISJF010000318.1:0-3411 GCA_036821625.1 Rhodanobacteraceae bacterium | reverse complement strand
GACCCCGTGCATCAGCCGATTGATCAACGGCGCAATCAGGAACAGAAACACGCCGGCTCCCATCAGCAGATAAAAGCTGAACGTGAACCCGTCGAGCGCCGAGCCCACGGTCATGCCTTTCTCGCCGCTGATGCTTCCCGCGAGCAGGCCCGACATGTTGTTGCCGATCGCCTGCGACAAGAACCACCCACCCATCGAGAGCCCGACCACGCGCAGCGGCGCGAGCTTGGTCACCATCGATAGCCCGATCGGCGACAGGCAAAGCTCGCCGAGCGTCTGCAGCACGTAGCAGGCGACCAGCGGCCAGAACGGGATGTGATTGTCGGGACCGACGAGGTTCTTGAGCGCGTACATCAGCACGAGGAACGCGAGCGCGTTGCCGATCAGGCCGAGGCCGAACTTGCGCGGAATCGATGGCTCCGCGTTGCGCTTGCCCAGCCAGCCCCAGGTGAGCGCGACGAGCGGTGCGATCAGGACGATCGCCAGCGGATTGACCGACTGGAACCAGCCGGTCGGGAATTCCCAGCCGCCGAGGTTGCGATCGACGATGTTCTCGGCGAGGAAGTTGAACGAGCTGCCGGCCTGCTCGAAGAACATCCAGAACAGCACGTTGAACGCGAACATGACCAGCATCGCGATCACGCGGTCGCGCTTGATGCTGCCCTCGCGCACGCCTTCGACGATCAGTGAAATCGCGACGATCACGAACAGCGCGCCGAGCAGCCACGCCAGCCAGTACGCGCCGACCTGCGAGATCACGACGTACACGATCGGCGCGACGAGCGCGCAGCCGACGATGACGCCGAGCATCGTCTTCGGCCCTTCGCGTCCGGCCGGCGGGCGGCCGATCGCGCCTAGCTGGCGCCGCCCGAACCAGAACCAGAGATAGGAAAGCGCCATGCCGATGCCGGTCGTGACGAAGACGATGCGGTAGTTCTGGTGCATCGGCGAGTGGGTGATGACGCTCGCAAGCCAGCCGGTCACCAGCGGAGCGACGAACCCGCCGAGATTGATGCCCATGTAGAAGATCGTGAACCCGCGATCGCGGCGCGGATCGCCTTCGGCGTAGAGCTGGCCGACCATCGACGAAATGTTCGGCTTGAAGAGCCCGTTGCCGGTGATCACGAGCGCGAGGCCGAGGATGAAGATCTGCTGGTTCGGCACCGTGATCGTGAAGAGGCCAAGCCCCATGATCACCGCGCCGAGCAGGATCGATCGCTGATAGCCGAGGAGGCGATCGGCGACGAAGCCGCCGCCGATCGATGTCGCATAGACCAGCGCGAGGTACGCGCCGTAGGTGCGGCTCGCGTAACCCTGTCCCGACGGATCCCCCGCGAAAAACTGATCGACGATGTAGAGCGTCAGCGCCCAGCGCATGCCGTAGAACGAGAAGCGCTCCCAGAACTCGGACATGAACAGCATCCAGAGCGGGCGCGGATGGCCGAGGGTTTCGGGGAAAGCGGGGCGCGTTGCGGCGGAAGTGGCGGACATGCGGTTCCTCGATCTCTTGCGTTCGGACGCGCAAGCTCGTCATTCCGGCGAAGGCCGGAATCCAGCTTTTCGTTCGGGACCAGAAACTGGATCCCGGCCTTCGCCGGGACGACAGCAAGTGGGCTCTACTTAGCCGCAGAGCGCGGCCGAGTCAAACGATTCCGATGCTGCGCCGCGCCGAAACGCGCCTAGGCGCCGATCTCGGTCCTGACGTCGATCAGCTCGGGGAAAAACGTCAGCTCCAGCGCCTTCTTCAGGAACGCGACGCCCGAAGACCCGCCCGTGCCGCGCTTGAAGCCGATGATGCGCTCGACCGTCTTCATGTGCCGGAACCGCCAGAGCTGGAAGCTTTCCTCGATGTCGACGAGCTGCTCGCAAAGGTGATACTCCGGCCAGAACTCCTTCGCGTTCTCGTAGATGCGCTTGAACACCGGCGCGAGCTCCGCGGCGCGCGCGTGCGGCTGAGAGACATCGCGCTCGAGAAGCCGTTTCGGGATCGCGTGGCCGCGCCGGGCCAGATAACGAAGGAACTCGTCGTAAAGGCTCGGCTCGTACAGCGTCGCGCGCAGCGCCGCCTGCGCGGCAGCATCGTAGTCGAACACCTTCAGCATCTCGGCGTTCTTGTTGCCGAGCAGAAACTCGAGCTGGCGATACTGCAGCGACTGGAACCCGGACGAAGCGCCGAGCACCGGACGGAATTCCATGTACTCGGACGGCGTCAGCGTTTCGAGCACGGCCCACTGCTCGAACAGCTGGCGCTGCACCTGCTTCACGCGCGCGAGCACTTTCAGTGTCGTGTCGACGTCGTCGGCGCGCAGCCGCGCGATCGCTTCGCGCAGCTCGTGGATGACGAGCTTCATCCAGAGCTCGGCGACCTGGTGCTGCACGATGAACAGCATCTCGTCGTGATGCGGCGGGCTGGACAGCGGCTGCTGCGCGGAGAGCAGCGTGTCGAGCTTGAGATAGCCGCCGTACGACACGCGATCGCGCAGGTCGAGCTCGATGCCCTGCTCGAGCGGACGCAGGTTTTCCGGGTCGGTCATGGCAGTGTCGGCAGAGGGAAGACGATCAGTGTAACAGGCGCTAATTCGGCGGCCGCTGGCGTGAATGACCGAGCGCGTCTCGGCCCGCGGAACCGCACGCGCGGCGCGCGCCGGTCGCCGTTTCGTCATTCTCCGCGGCCGGCCGCACGCGCACGAGCGATGCTGCATCGGGCCTTGCGCGCCGGCGCCCGCCTTGCTTACTGTTCCAGCTCCGCCGCGCCGGAACCCGTTCCGCCGGCCTCGCCTGAGCCATCCGCGCCAACCCGGCGCCGTCCGGAGGATTTCGTGCCGATCGCCGCCACTTTCGAGATCGAATATCTGCAATATCTCGATGCGGACGGCAAGCTCGTACGCGACGATCTGCCGGCGTTCGCGCGCGACATCAAGCAGCTCGTCGAGCTCTACAAGCTGATGCTGTTCGTGCGCGTGTTCGACGGCAAGGCGATCGCGCTGCAGCGCACCGGCAAGCTCGGCACCTACGCCTCATGCCTCGGTCACGAGGCCGCGCACGTCGCGATCGGCAGCGCGATGCAGGAAGACGACGTGTTCGCGCCGATGTATCGCGAGTACGGCGCGCAGTTCTATCGCGGCGTGAAGCCGCGCGAAGTGCTGCTGTACTGGGGCGGCGACGAGCGCGGCAACGACTTCTCCGGGCCGCCGCACGACTTCGCCTGGTCCGTGCCGATCGGAACGCAGGCGCTGCACGGCGCCGGCGCCGCGCTCGCGTTCAAGATCCGCAAGGAGCCGCGCGTCGCCGTCACGGTCGTCGGCGACGGCGGCTCGTCGAAGGCCGATTTCTACGGCGCGATCAACGTGACCGGCGCGATGCAGCTTCCGCTCGTCGCCGTCATCGTCAACTACGGCTGGGCGATCTCGG
>DAISJF010000317.1:0-3412 GCA_036821625.1 Rhodanobacteraceae bacterium | reverse complement strand
TGTAGCCGTCGATGAAGTCGTCGCTCATCACGCCGCCGGCGGTGAGGAAGGCGCGGTCGCGGTCCAGGTTTTCCAGCGCCTGGTCCAGCGACGAGCAGACGGTCGGGATATTGCGCTCCTCTTCCGGCGGCAGATCGTAGAGATCCTTGTCCATCGGCGCGCCCGGATCGATCTTGTTCAAGATGCCGTCGAGGCCGGCCATCATCAGCGCGGTGAACGTGAGATAGCCGGAGTTGACCGGATCCGGGAAGCGCACTTCGATGCGGCGTCCCTTCGGCGAATGCACGAACGGAATGCGGCAGCTCGCCGAGCGGTTGCGCGCCGAATACGCGAGCATGACCGGCGCCTCGAAGCCCGGCACGAGACGCTTGTAGCTGTTCGTCGTCGAGTTCGAGAACGCGTTGATCGCGCGCGCGTGCTTGAAGATGCCGCCGATGTAATAGAGCGCGGTCTGCGAGAGCCCGCCGTACAGGTCGCCCGCGAACAGGTTCTGGCCGTTCTTGGCCAGCGACTGGTGCACGTGCATGCCCGAGCCGTTGTCGCCGACGATGGGCTTGGGCATGAACGTGACGGTCTTGCCGTTCTGGTGCGCGACGTTCTTGATCACGTACTTGAGCATGATCAGCTCGTCGGCCTTCTTCACCAGCGTCGAGAACCGGGTACCGATCTCGCTCTGTCCGGCCGTCGCGACTTCATGGTGATGCACTTCGACCGTGAGGCCGACCTGCTCGAGCACGCTGCACATCTCGCTGCGCAGGTCCTGGAACGAATCGACCGGCGGCACCGGGAAATAGCCGCCCTTGATGCCGGGCCGATGCCCCGAATTGCCGCTCTCGAAGCTCTTGAACGAAGACCATGCGCCTTCCTCGGAGCCGATCTCGTAGCCGACGCGGTGCATGTCGTTCTGCATGCGCACGGAGTCGAAGATGAAGAACTCGGGCTCCGGTCCGAAGAACGCGGTGTCGGCGATGCCGGAGGATTTCAGGTATGCCTCGGCGCGCTTGGCGACCGAACGCGGATCGCGTGCGTAAGCCTGCATCGTGCTCGGCTCGAGCACGTCGCACTGCAGGAGCAGCGTCTTGCGCGCCGCGAACGGATCGATGACGGCGGTCGCGGGATCCGGCATCAGCACCATGTCGGATTCGTTGATGCCCTTCCAGCCCGAGATCGATGAGCCGTCGAACATCTTGCCGTCCTCGAAGGTCGACTCTTCGATCGTGTGCGTCGGAAAACTGACGTGATGCTGCTTGCCGAGCATGTCGGCGAAGCGGAAATCGACGTATTCGACCGCGTTGTCCTTGATCAGCTTGAAGACGTTGTTCGTGGCCATCGCTCAGTCCCTGGGGAAACGGTTGTGGTGCGCGATTTCCAGCAAGCGATATGCCACGGCGTCGCGCGCGGTAAAGTCATTTGAATCAATAGCTTGATGCCGTCGCACTGCGCCCGGATGCACCTGTTTAGTGCAACTTTCAAGCTGTTATCACCAAGATGGTGAATTGAGCTTCGCGGCTTCGGATGATTCGGGTGGCCCGTTTTCGCCCGCCGCGTTCTCGCCTATCCTTCGCCGCTGACTTCAGGACGTCCGGCACCCGCACATGAGTGAGCTGCTCAGTCTCGTCCTGCTCGGCCTGATCGAAGGCGTCACCGAATTCCTGCCGGTCTCGAGCACGGGCCACCTCCTCATTGCCGAGCACTGGCTCGGCAGCCGATCGGAGGTCTTCAACGTCGTGATCCAGGCCGGCGCGATCCTCGCGGTCGTGCTCATCTATCGAGAGCGTCTCTGGCAGCTCGCGACCGGACTTCGCGATGCGCGCAACCGCGACTACGCGGCCAAACTCATCGTCGCGTTCCTGATCACAGCCGTGCTCGGCTTCATCGCCACGCGGCTCGGCTTTGAGCTGCCCAAGACGATCACGCCGGTCGCGTGGGCGTTGATCCTCGGCGGCATCTGGATGATCGGCGCCGAGATGCTCGCCGCGCGGCAGCCCGCGCGCAGCGAGGTGACCTGGCGTGTCGCGATCCTGGTCGGACTCGCGCAGGTCGTTGCGGGGATTTTTCCCGGCACTTCGCGCTCGGCGGCGACGATCTTCGTGGCGCTCCTCGCCGGGACCGGCGACCGCGCCGCGGCGACGGAGTTCGCGTTTCTCGTCGGCATTCCGACCATGTTCGCGGCCAGCGGCTACGAGCTCATGAAGGCGATGAAGAGCGGCGCCGCGCACGAGGACTGGAGCGCGCTCGCGATCGCGTTCGTGGTTTCGCTCGTCACCGCGTTCGCCGCGGTGAAGTGGCTGCTCGGCTACATCCGCACGCACCGCTTCACCGCGTTCGCGGTGTATCGCATCGTGCTCGGCATCGCGCTGCTGCTCGCCCTGCCGGCAGGCGTCTGATCCGCGCGAAGTCAGCGCGCCAGCACATCGACCATCTTGCGCGCCTCTTCGGTGCGCACGCGAAGATCCAGCGCACCCTGGGCGAGGCGGATGCCGGCATCCCTGAACGCGTTCAGGATCATCAGCCGCAGGTCGCTCGCCACGCGCTGCCGGTCGGTGCCGGGCGAAGTGTCGATCCAGTAGTTCATCGAGAAACGCAGGCCCTCGCCCGGAAACTCGTCGAGAAAGATTTCCGGCTTGCGCGACGCGTGGAGCAGCCCGTGGCGCTCGACGGCGTCGCGCATCGCCTCGCTGACTTCGCGCGGATCCGACTGCGGATCGACGGTGACGATCAGCGTCTGCCGGATCGACCGCGGCCGCGCCGTCACGTTCTGCTCGACCAGCGCCGAGTTCGGGATCAGCGTCTCGCTGCCGTCGCTGTCGCGCACGACGGACGCGCGCAGGTCGATGTCGACGACCGTGCCGCGCAGATCGCCGATCTGGATCTCGTCGCCGAGCCGGAACGGCCGCTCGATCAACACCAGCACGCCGCTGATCAGGTTCTTGAACATGGTTTGCATGCCGAAGCCGACTCCGATCGCGACCGCGCCGCCGATGAACGCAAACGCCGCGAACGGAATGCCCGCGATCGCGAGGCTCGCGAGCGCGCAGGCGCAGGCGAGCAGACCGAACGACCAGCGCCGCGCGAGGCGCGCGCTCGCGGGTTCCGTGCCGCGGCGCACCGCGCGGCGCTCGAACAGGCGCGTCAGCTGGTAGGCGAGGAACAGCGAGACGAGAAGCAGCAGCGGCGCCTTGACGACTTTCTCGACGGTGATGCTCTGCGGCACTTTGGTCTGGCGGCCGTTGACGTCGACGGTCTGGTCGACGACGAAGAGCTCGAGGTTCCAGATGTTCGACGCGAACTGGCGCGTCGCCGCCCAGGCATAGGCCGCGCGTTCCTTCAGCGTCGCCGTGCCAATCCGAGCATCGAAGTCGCCGCGCAGGCGATCGATCAGCGCGATCACGCGGCGCTGATCGAGCATGCC
>DAISJF010000316.1:0-3423 GCA_036821625.1 Rhodanobacteraceae bacterium | reverse complement strand
GGGATAGGGCAGGCGGCCGGTCAGGAGCTCGTAGGTCAGCACGCCGAGTGCGTAGATGTCCGTCGCGGTCGTGATCGCTTCGCCGAGCACCTGTTCCGGCGCCGCGTACTCGCGCGTCATGACCACGGCTTGCGTTCCGGTCAGGCCGTCGGCGGGGCCGGGTTCGAGAAGCTTGGCAATGCCGAAATCCAGCAGCTTGACCACGCCGTCGTTGGCGACCGGGATGTTCGATGGCTTGAGATCGCGGTGCACGACGAGGTTGCGGTGCGCATACGCGACCGCGGCGCAGACCTGCAGCAGCAATCCCAGGCGCGCACGGACATCGAGCCGGTGCTCATCGCAGTAGCGCGTGATCGGCGCGCCTTCGACGTATTCGAGCGTGAAGTACGGCGTGCCGTCGTCGGCAAGACCGCCGTCGTGCAGCTGTGCGATGTGCGGGTGTATCAGGCGCGCGAGGATCTCGCGTTCGCGCAGGAAACGCAGTCGCGCTTCGGCACTGTGGAAATCCGCGCGGATGCGCTTGAGGGCGACGCGTTGCGAGAAGTCGCCGTCGACGCGCTCGGCCAGGAAGACCTGGCCCATGCCGCCGGCGCCGAGCAGACGCAGCAGGCGGTAGACGCCGATGCGGATGCCGGCCCAGTCCTCGGCACGTTCCTCGTCGTCGAGCAGGCTTCCCAGCAGCGCACCGCCGTCGATCGCGAAGATAGGCGCGGGTCTGGCCTGCGCGCGCAGGAGCGCCTCGACCTCCGCGCGCAGCGAAAGATCGTCGGCGCAGGCCCTGGCGAGCCATGCCGCGCGCGCGCCGACCTCCACGTCCTGGCTGCGCAGAAACAGGTCCTTGATGCGGTCCCAGCGCTGCATCAGGAAGTCGTCGCCGCCGACATCGACTGCTGCAGGCATGCGCGCGCGAGCTCCCAGTCGCGACGCACCGTGCGCTCGTGATGGCCAAGCTCCTCGGCAATTTCCTCGAACGTGAGACCCGCGAAGAAATGCCATTCGACCAGACGGGCGAGGTCGGCGTCGCGCTGCGCGAGCGTGGTCAGCGCCGAGTCGAGCTCGAGGGCCTGCTCGGCGGTCGCTGTGGCGAGATTGAGCGTGGCGACGTCGGTGTGATCCGCGGCGCCGCCGCGCTTGAGGCTGGTCCGCCGCCGCGCGTGATCCACCACGATCTGGCGCATCGCACGCGCGGCCAGCGCAAAGAAGTGCGCGCGGTTGCGGATGCGGTCGGAGCGGTGGCCGCCGCTGAGACGCAGGTAGAGCTCACTGACGATCGCGGTAGGCGACAGCGACGAGCCCGGCGCGAACGCCTTCTGCCGCCGCGCGCAGCGCTTGAGCTCCTCGTACACCAGCGCATAGGCCGTCGCCTGCGCATCGGAATCGCCCGATTGCGCCGCGTTCAACAATTCGGTGATGTCGTCCGCCTCGGCCATCGCCCGTCTTCCGTGCGGTCGCGCTGAGGCGAGCATAGCAGTGGGTCGTCAACGGGACGTGGAGACGTTTCTCACTATGGCCGAGACGCAACCAACAAAGACCAGAACAGGCGCTACGCCGCAAACTGCAACCGCGCCAGCTCCGCGTAGAGCCCATCCTGCCGGACCAGCTCGGCATGCGTTCCCTGCGCGATGATGCGACCGCCATCCATCACGACGATCCGATCCGCGCGCTGCACCGTGGCGAGGCGGTGTGCGATCACCAGGGTCGTACGTCCGCGCATCAGGCGCTCGAGTGCCTGCTGGACGTAGTGCTCCGATTGGGCGTCGAGGCTCGAGGTCGCTTCGTCGAGCAGCAGGATCGGCGCATCGCGGAGCAGCGCACGCGCGATCGCGACGCGCTGCTGCTGGCCGCCGGACAGGCGCACGCCGCGCTCGCCGAGGTACGTGTCGTAACGCTCGGGCAGCGCGTCGAGGAATTCGTGCGCTTCGGCCGCGCGGGCGGCCGCGATGATCGCTTCGGCGTCGGCGCCGCTGCGACCGAAGCCGATGTTGTCGGCGGCACTGGCGCCGAACAGGACCGGATCCTGCGGAACCAGCGCGAAGCTGCCGCGCAGTGCCGGGAGCGCGATCTCGCGCAGATCGACGCCGTCGAGCGTGATGCGGCCGTGCTGCGGATCGTGGAAACGCAGCAGGAGCTGGAATACGGTGCTCTTGCCCGCGCCGGAGGGGCCGACCAGAGCGACTGTTTCGCCCGGCTCTATCGCGAGCGAGAAGTCGTGCAGCGCGGCGCGGTCCGGTCGCGACGGATAACGGAATTCGACGTGCTCGAAGCGCACGGCGCCGCGGACCGGCGCCGCAAGCGACCGCGCGGCCGTTGCGCTGCGGATCTCGGCGCGCGTATCGAGCAGCTCGCCGATCCGGCCGAGCGCGCCGGCCGCGCGCAGCACGTCGCTCCAGACTTCGGTCAGGGCACCGACCGATCCGCCCGCGAGGATCGCGTAGAGCACGAACTGGCTCAGCACGCCGACCGCGATCGTGCCCGCGATTACGGCCTTGGCCCCGGCCCAGAGCACGAGCGTGATCGCTCCGAACGTGAGCAGGATCACCAGCGCAGTCAGCATGCCGGTCATCGCGATGCGGCGTCGCGCGGTGGCCAGCGCGCGCGCGACCGCCGAACTGTAGCGCGCCGATTCCTCGGGCTCGCGCGTGTACGCCTGCACCGTGTGCATTGCGTTCAGCGCTTCGCCGGCGATCGCCGAGGCGTCCGCGATGCGATCCTGGCTTTCGCGCGAAAGTTTCTGCACACGCCGGCCGAAGACCACGATCGGGAGCACGACAGCCGGAATCACCAGCGCCGACAGCCCGGCCAGGCGCGGACTGGACAGCACCATCATCGTCGCCGCACCGAGCAGCGTGACCGCGCTGCGCAGCGCGACGGAAAGGCTCGAGCCGACCACGGTCTGCACGAGCTCGGTGTCGGCGGCGAGCCGCGAGACCAGCTCGCCGGTGCGCGTCTTCTCGAAGAAAGCCTGATCGAGCGTGAGCAGATGGTTGTACAGCGTGCGCCGCAGGTCGGCCGCGACGCGCTCGCCGAGCAGGCTGACGCAGAAGAAACGTCCCGCGGTGGCGATCGCGAGCACGGCGGCGACCGCGAAGAGGCCGAGAAAGCTCGCATTGATCGTCGCCGCATCGGCATGCGCGAACCCGCGATCGATCATCACGCGCACCGCCTGCGGCAGCGTCAGGGTCGCGGTCGACGACACGGCGAGGAAGGCGAGCCAACCCGCGATCAGCCGTCGATGCCGCGCGAGGTGCGGCAGCAGACGGCGAAATACCTGCAGGCGGCGCGGAGAAGCGGGCGGTGCGTCGGTCATCGGGAAGTCGCCGTGTGCGTCCGCATCGACATGCGGTCGGCCGAGCGGCCTTCAAGCCAAGCGCTCGCGCGAGATCCCGCGCCCACGACCGCGGCGCCCGTGCGGGCGCGCGACGG
>DAISJF010000315.1:0-3423 GCA_036821625.1 Rhodanobacteraceae bacterium | reverse complement strand
GCATGGGTCGCAATCCGAAGACCGGCGACGCCGTCGCGCTGCCCGGCAAGCACGTGCCGCACTTCAAGCCCGGCAAGGAACTGCGCGAGCGCGTCAACGACGGCGCACAATCGTCCGACGGAAACGGCTGAGGAATCCTCGCACTGCGGTCGCAGCGGCTTCCGCCGGGCATCTGCTGCGGTCATGATAGGGGTCGGGCTGCCGCTCCGGCGCGCAGCGCTGTCCTGATCGCGATAGGCTCCGACCGCACGTATGCGCCTGCCCCTGATTCTCGTCATCCTGCTCTTTGTCGCCTTCGGCGCGCTGTTCGGCGCGTTGAACGCCGAGCGCATCACGATCGACCTCTATTTCGCCCAGCCCAGCGTGCCGAAAGGCGCCGTGCTTCTGAGCGCGGTCGTTTTCGGCTGGCTGCTCGGCGGCCTCGTGGCATGGCTTGCACATGTGCCGCGGCTCCATCGGGATCTGCGCGATGCGCGTCGTCAGCTGCATCAGGCCCGGGCCGAGCCGAGGCCGCCGAGCGATGGCCGGCCCGAGGACGCATGACCGAGCTCGCGCTTCTGTTTCTCTTGCTTCCGGTCGCCGCGCTGTCCGGCTGGGTGCTCGGCCGTCGCGGCAGCGAGCGCACGTCGGGCGCGCGCGTCAGCGAGCTTTCGACGAACTACTTCCGCGGCCTCAACTATCTGCTCAACGAGCAGCAGGACAAGGCGATCGAAGTGTTCCTGAAGCTCGCCGAGATCAACCGCGACACCGTCGAAACCCATCTGGCGCTCGGCAACCTGTTCCGTCGGCGCGGCGAGGTCGATCGCGCGATCCGCGTGCATCAGCACCTGATCGCGCGGCCGAATCTCAACGAAGACGAAAAGACCGTCGCGCTGCTCGAGCTCGGCGAGGACTACATGCGAGCCGGTCTGCTCGACCGCGCCGAAACTCTGTTCAGCGATCTCGTGACGATGAACGCGCAGGCGCCGTCCGCGCTCAAGCATCTGATCGCGATCTATCAGCACGAACGCGACTGGGACAAGGCCATCGATCACGCGCGCCGGCTGCAGCAGGCGACCGGCGAATCACAGGGCGCCGTGATCGCACAGTTCTATTGCGAGCTCGCCGAGCAGTCGCGGACACGCGGTGCGCTCGACGAGGCGCGCAAGCATCTGGAAGACGCATACGCCGCCGAAAGCGATTGCGTGCGCGCAAGCATGATCAAGGGTCACATCGAAGCGGCCGACGGGCATCTCGACAAGGCGATTGCGGCGTTCGAGCAGGTCGCGGAGCAGGATGTCGACTACGTGCCCGAAATCCTTTCGCCGCTGCTCGACTGCTACGCGCGTGCGCAGCAGATGGCGCGCGCCGAGGAATTCCTGCTCAACATCACCGAGACTTACCAGGGCGTCTCTCCCGTGCTTGCGCTGGCGCGCCTGTACACGCGCACGCAGGGCGAGGACGCAGCCGTCGCGTTCCTGAATCGCGCACTGCGCCAGCGTCCGTCCGTGCGCGCGCTGATGGCGCTGATCGACGTGAACCTGCACACCGCGAGCGGCGAGGCGCGCGACAACTTCCTGATCCTGCGCGACCTCACGCGCAAGCTCGTCGAGGGGCAGGCCATGTACCGCTGCAACAAGTGCGGCTTCGGCGCGAAAGCGCATCACTGGCAATGCCCGAGCTGCAAGAGCTGGGGCTCGGTGCGTCCGATTCACGGCGTCGTCGGCGAATAGTCGATGCAGCGCCCCGCATGGCCGGTATCCGTATGGATCGCTGCCGTGCTCGCAGCCGCCGTGCTGTCCGCATTCGTCACCTGGCTCGCGATCGGCTACGCGCACCGGCGCCGGTTGATCGATCAGCCCGGCGTGCGACGCTCGCACGCGGAGCCGACTCCGCGCGGCGGCGGCATCGGCATCGTGATTGCGACGCTCGTGTGCGCCTGCGTTCCCGCATTGCTGCGGCCCGCGTCATCCCGGCTCGCGGCGCCCGGGCTGATCGCTGCCGTGGCCATCGTCGCTACGGTCGGCTGGATCGACGATCATCGCGGACTGTCGGCGCGCTCGCGCTTCGCCGCACACTGCCTTGCGGCGATCGCGTTCCTGTCGCCGGTGATCGTGCCGCTCGTCGCGCTTCCGTCCGTCGTGGAACAGCGGTTTTCGGTGCCCGAGCTTGCCGCCTGGGCGATCGTCCTCGCGGTCGTGCTCGCGATCGTGTGGTTCGTCAATCTGCACAACTTCATGGACGGGATCGACGGTCTCCTCGCCGCGCAAGCGATCTTCGTGTTCGCGGCACTGGCATTGCTCTGCGCGCACGCGGGCGAACCGCATACGGGTCAGATCGCCGTATTCGCTGCGGCGACCATCGGGTTCCTGCCTTTCAATTTCCCGCGGGCCAGGATCTTCATGGGCGACGTCGGCAGCGGCACGCTGGGACTTCTGACCGCGGTCGCGGTGCTCTGGCAGATGAGCGCACCGCACGTCGCGATCACGAGCGGCGTCGTGCTGTGCTCGGCGTTCGTGATCGATGCGACCTGCACGCTCGTCTCGCGCATGCTGCGCGGCCGCCGTTGGTATAGTGCACACCGCGAGCACCTGTATCAGTGGCTCGCCCGCAGCGGCTTCAGCCATGCCGGAGTGGTCGCGCTCTACATGGGATGGAACCTCGTGATCGTCGTGCCCGTCGTAGCCTGGATGAACCGAGCACCGGAGTTGCCGATGTGGATGGCCAGCGCGCGGACCGAATGGACGACGGAATCGGGCGCCGCCGCGGCGGCCGCGGTCTACGGGCTGGGCGTGATCGTCTGGCTCGCCGGCAAGCGCCGGTGTCTCAACGCGTCGCGCCGGCGGGGCCGCCATGCCGCTGCGTAATCTGATCGCCGCGATCCATCCGCGTCTCGCGGTCGTGCTGCACGACATGCTGATGGTCTGGATCGCCTGGATCGCGATCAGCATGCTGCGCTGGTCGCTGGAGCAGAATCCGCCGCCCGTCGCGCTGTTCGGCCCGGAAGTCTGGTTCGTGCTCGCCGCGCAGGGCGTGATCTTCTGGTGGACCGGCCTGTACAAGGGACTCTGGCGCTTCGCCAGCCTTCCCGATCTCTGGAATATCGCAAAAGCCGCCGTGCTCGGCGCGCTCGCGATCGCGATCACGCTGTTCCTCTACAACCGTCTGCAGACCGTGCCGCGCACGGTGCTGACCGTATATCCGCTCGTGCTGGCCGTACTGCTCGGCGCACCGCGGCTGCTCTACCGCTACTGGAAGGACAGCCGACTCGACTTCAGCGCGCGCGCTCCGAGCCAGCGCGTGCTCGTGCTCGGCGCGGGCAAGGCGGGCGAGGCGCTGGTGCGCGATCTGCGCCGCGAGAATCGCTACATGCCGGTCGGATTCCTCGACGACAATGCATCGCTCCGCGGCGGCCGCGTGCACGGTATCCCGGTGCTGGGGACG
>DAISJF010000314.1:0-3433 GCA_036821625.1 Rhodanobacteraceae bacterium | reverse complement strand
AAGACTGCCGACGCCCACGTCGGGCGGCCTCCATCCTGCCTTCCCCGCAAGGCCAATTGCACCCACACCCCTCTCCCGCTTGCGGGAGAGGGTCAGGGTGAGGGCAAGCTGGGTTCGCGCGCTCACGAGCGCAAGCGCCAGGCGCTTGACTCCGATTTCCCTCACCCCGGCCCTCTCCCGCAAGCGGGAGAGGGGAAAAGTCAGCGCGAAGAAACGTATTTCTCGCGCCGGATGTGCGGCACCGGCAAGCCCGCTTCCTTGAGCAGCGCGAACGCCTCGTCGACCATGTCCGGGTTGCCGCAGAGATAGGCGATGTCGTTCGCCGCATCCGGCTTGAGCTCCATCAGCGCGACATGCACGCGACCGTTGCGGTCGTTCGGGCGCGGCACCGCGCGCGGCGCACGGCTGAAGCACGCGTGGAACGTGAAGCCCGGCACTTCGCGCGCGAACGCCTCGAATTCGTCGCCGTAGAGCAGCTCGCCCTCGTTGCGCGCGCCGTAGATCAGCGCGAACGTGCAGCCGCGCGCGGCGATCGTCTCGCGAATCTTCGGCAGCATTGCGCGGTACGGCGTGACGCCGGTGCCGGTCGCGACGAGCAGATAGCGGCGATTGGTGTCCGCGTCCATCAGGCAGAAGCGGCCGTACGGCCCGCTGGCATCGACGGTTCCGCCTTCGTCGAGATCGGAAAGCAACGCGGTCGCCGCGCCGCCCTCGACATACGAGACCGCGATCTCGAGCCGCTCGACGGGCTTCGTGGAACCATCGCCAATCGTCGCCACCGAATAACTGCGCTTGGTCGGCTTGCCGTCCGGGTAGTGAAAGTGGATCTGCACGAACTGGCCGGGCACGAACGCGAACGGCTTGCCGTCGGCGCGCTCGAA
This sequence comes from Rhodanobacteraceae bacterium, assembly GCA_036821625.1. Lineage (GTDB taxonomy): Bacteria > Pseudomonadota > Gammaproteobacteria > Xanthomonadales > Rhodanobacteraceae > Dokdonella_A. The sequence continues at coordinate 2,552 of DAISJF010000314.1, read as the reverse complement.
CGCCATGTGACGCACGGCGGGCGCGAGCATGCGGCTTTCGGCAAGACGGAGCGGAAAGTGTTCGATCACGAGGTGCAACCGGAGCGTATCTCGGCGTCCAAAGGGGCGCCGATCGGGTCGAGCGGCCAGCCCGTTATAATAACAGGGCGGCGCGATTCGACCGCGTTTTCCCCGACCCGGACTCCATGAGCCAACCCCCAGCGCTCGACGTCGTCGAGTTGCGCAAGACCTATGCGAACGGCGTCGAAGCCCTCAAGGGCGTCTCGCTGAGCGTAGAGACCGGCGACTTCTTCGCCCTGCTCGGCCCGAACGGCGCGGGCAAGTCGACCCTGATCGGAATCCTTTCCTCGCTGGTCAACGCGACCGGCGGCGAAGCGCGCATCTTCGGCACTTCGATCCGCACCGACCGCAGCGCGGCGATGAGCATGATCGGGCTCGTGCCGCAGGAGCTCAATTTCAACCAGTTCGAGAAGCCGTTCGACATCTGCGTGAACCAGGCCGGCTTTTACGGCATCCCGCGCCGCGTCGCGTGCGAGCGCGCCGAGCAGCATCTGAAGCAGCTGCACATCTGGGACAAGGCCGAGCAGCCCGCGCGCACGATGTCGGGCGGCATGAAGCGTCGTCTCATGATCGCGCGCGCGATGATGAACCAGCCCAAGCTCCTGATCCTCGACGAGCCGACCGCAGGCGTCGACATCGAGATCCGGCGCACGATGTGGAAGTACATCAGCGCGATCAACCAGGCGGGCACGACCGTGATCCTGACCACGCACTATCTCGAGGAAGCCGAGCAGCTCTGCCGCACGATCGCTATCATCGACCACGGCCGCATCATCGAGAACACGACGATGAAGCGGCTGCTTGCCAAGCTCGACGTCGAGACGTTCGTGCTCGATCTCGCCGATTCGATCCACGAAGTGCCGCCGGTCGCCGGCGTCAAGACGACGCTGATCGACGATCACACGATCGAAGCCGAGATGTCGCGCGAGCACGATCTCAACTCGCTGTTCGCGGCGCTGTCGGCGCGCGGCATCACCGTGCGCTCGATGCGCAACAAGGCGAATCGGCTCGAGGAGCTGTTCGTGCGGCTCGTCGAAAGCGGCAAGGAGGCGGCATGACGAGCACGAATGCATGGTTTCCCCTCTCCCGCTTGCGGGAGAGGGTTAGGGTGAGGGCAATCTTGCGACACGCTCCCACACCGGCGCCTTCGGCGCCGGCCCTCATCCCAGCCTTCTCCCGCAAGCGGGAGAAGGGGAAAAGCGCATGAGCGCCAACGCAAACCTCATCGGCCTCGGCACGATCACGCGCCGCGAAGTCGTGCGCATCCTGCGCATCTGGTCGCAGACGCTGCTGCCATCCGCAATCACGATGACGCTCTACTTCGTGATCTTCGGCCGCATGGTCGGCAGCCGCATCGGCGAGATGGCGCCGGGCATCGGCTACATCGATTACATCGTGCCCGGCCTGATCATGATGGCGGTCATCACCAACAGCTACGGCAACATTTCCTCGTCGTTCTTCGGCGCGAAGTTCCAGCGCTTCGTCGAGGAAATGCTGATTTCGCCGATGTCGAGCTGGGTGATCCTGACCGGCTACATCTCCGGCGCGGTGCTGCGCGGGCTCATCGTCGCAGTCATCGTGCTGGCGATTTCGCTGTTCTTCACGCGCATCCACCTCTACCACCCGCTGGTCACGCTCTCGACCGTGCTGCTGACCGCCGTCGTGTTCTCGCTCGCCGGGTTCGTCAACGCGATCTTCGCGAAGAAATTCGACGACATCGCGCTGGTGCCGACCTTCGTGCTGACGCCGCTGACCTATCTCGGCGGCGTGTTCTATTCGGTGAGCGCGCTGCCGACGCCGTGGCGTGAGATCAGCTACGCGAATCCGATCCTGTACATGGTCAATGCGTTCCGCTTCGGCCTGCTCGGGATCACCGATGTCGGCATGGGCGAGGCCTACGCAGTCATGCTCGCGTTCGCCGTGGCGCTGGCGTCGATCAGCCTTTTTCTGCTCAATCGCGGCGTCGGTCTCCGTTCCTGACGTTACCGTCCCCTCTCCCGCTTGCGGGAGAGGGTTAGGGTGAGGGAGGCGGTGGATCACGGCCGCGGCCTCGTGCTTTGAAGGTTCCTGCGAAAAGAACCCTCACCCTGCCCTCTCCCGCAAGCGGGAGAGGGAAAGACGCGTGCTGGCGCGGTAGAGGCGCGTTGCGCGAACGATCTGTTCGCGGACGCGGCCCTGAATTCCTCTCCTCCGGAGCCCATATCTCGGCCTAGCAAGCGCCCCACCGGCGCCGGGAGAATCGGACATGATCGAAAAGAGACCCTTCGCCAAGCTCGGCGGCGCCGACCACGGCTGGCTCAAGGCCAGGCACCACTTCTCGTTCGCCGGCTACAACGACCCGGCGCGCATGGGCTGGGGCGCGTTGCGCGTCTGGAACGATGACGAAATCGCGGCCGGCACCGGCTTCCCGCCGCACCCGCACGCGGACATGGAAATCATCACCTACGTCCGCGACGGCGCGATCACGCACGAGGACAGTCTCGGCAACAAAG
>DAISJF010000313.1:0-3438 GCA_036821625.1 Rhodanobacteraceae bacterium | reverse complement strand
TCAACAACCACGCCGGCTCGACCAAGAGCTACGACTACGTGCGCGAGCACAACGAAGCGGTGAACCGGCTCGACGTGATCCCGCCGCGCGCCGAGATCGCCGTCGAGTACGCCGAAGGCGGCGCGATCGAAGTCGAGCAGCACGACGGCAGCGTGCTGCGCCTGCGCAAGCTCTCGGCGAGCTACGATCCCGGCGATCGCATCGCGGCGATGAACTACGTCCACGCGCATCAGGCGCGCGGCGAGGTGGTGACCGGCTTGCTCTACATCGACCGCAAGGCGCGCGACATGCACCAGCACCTGAATTCGGTCGCGGCGCCGTTCAATACGCTGACCGCCAGGGAGCTGTGCCCGGGCAAGGCGATGCTCGACAAGATCAACGCGTCGCTGCGATAAGCGCGAAGGCGGGCGCCCCGACCGTCGTCCCGGCGAAAGCCGGACCCATCTTGATTTATCGGGGATCGTGTCGTTGCGAGAGAAATTTGGATTCCGGCTTTCGCCGGAATGACCAATATTGCAACGCCGCTCCGGGCGGCAGATGGCGCGAAGTCAGCGCAATTCGCAAAAACAATGCGCAAACGCGCCATAGCGCTTGCCGCGCAGCGACTCGACGATGCCGGCGATCTCGCCGACTTCGCTGCGATCGAGCCAGCTGCCCGGCAGGCTGAAGCCGACCGTCCTGGCCAGGCGCATCATCGTCTCGCTGTCGCCGAAGCTCAGCAGAAACCGTTCCCAGGCGCTCGGCTCGCGCTCGATGTAGCGGACCTGATAGCTGTCGCCGAGCTTCGCGCGCGAAGCTGCCGCAGCAATCGCGTCGCCGAGCCCGCCGAGCCTGTCGACCAGTCCGCGCTCCTTGGCCTGGCTGCCGCTCCAGACGCGGCCCTGCGCGATCGCGTCGATCTCTTCCGGCGTGCGCTTGCGCGCCTTCGCGACGCGCCCGACGAACTCGTCGTAGCCGCGCGTGATCACGCTGTTGAGAATCGATTCGAGCTCGGGCGAGAGCGGACGGCGGATGTCGAACGTGCCCGCGAGCGGCGTGGTGCCGATGCCGTCCGTGTGCACGCCGATCTTGGCGAGCGTTTCCGGCACGGTCACGAACAGGCCGAAGATGCCGATCGAGCCGGTGATCGTGGTCGGCTCGGCCCAGATCTCGTCGCCGTCCATCGCGATCCAGTAGCCGCCGCTCGCGGCGACGTCGCCCATCGAAACGACCACCGGCTTGCCCGCCGCGCGTGTCTGTGCAACCTCGCGGCGGATCAGCTCGGACGAATACGCATCGCCGCCGGGCGAGTCGACGCGCAGCACGACCGCCTTGACGCTCTTGTCCTCGCGCGCGGTGCGGATCAGTTGCGCCGCGGACCGGCCGCCGACCATGCCGGGCGGTTGTTCGCCCGGAACGATCTCGCCCTGCGCGACGACAACCGCTACCTGCGAGCCGAAATGCGTGAGGCCGTCCGGCGCCAGCATGGCCAGGTAATCCTTGAAATCGATCTGGCGGAACCCGTCGCTGCCCTCGGCGACGCCGCGCGCGCGCAGGAACTTGCGCGCATCGTCGCGCGTCGCGAGCTGGTCGACGAGCTTCTGGTCGAGCGCGAGCTTGGCGAGATCGCCGCCGTGCGCGGCGACGCGTTCGTCGTAGTGCGCGATGTCCTCGCTGATCGTCGCCGCATCGACCTTGCGCAAGCCGGAGATTTCGCCCAGATAGTCCTGCCACAACCCGCCCATCCAGTAGCGGTCGGCTTCCTTCGCGGCGTCGGAAGCGCCGTTCAGCACATACGGCTCCGCCGCCGACTTGTACTGGCCGACCTTGATCAGATGCACCTGCACGCCGAGCTTGTCGAGCGCATCCTTGAAGTAGCTGCGATAGCTCGCAAAGCCTTCGAGGACGACGGCGCCGTCCGGATCGAGCAGCACCTTGTCCGCGTGCGCGGCGAGAAGATACTGGCCCTGGCTCATGTCGCCGGTGACCGCGACGACTTCCCGGCCGGTCGCACGGAAACGGTCGAGCGCGGTGCCGATCTCGTGCAGCGTGGCGAGGCCTGCGCCTTCGATGTCGTCGGGCACGAGCACGAGACGCTCGATGCGCTTGTCCGCCGTCGCCGCGTCGATCACGCGCAGGAGGTCGCGCAGCTGCACTTCCTTCGGCGGCTCTCCGGCGAGATTGCCGAGCGCGCGCTGCGCCGGGTCGATCGTGTATTCCTCGACGATCCGGCCCTTGGGATCCAGCACCAGCGCCGTACGCGGCAGCAGCACCGGCCGCGATGCGAACACGGCCATGAAGAATGCGATCAGCAGGATCAGGAAGATCACGTTGAAAACGAGCATGCGCGTGAAATTGAGCGCGTTCCACAAACCGCGCGCGATTCGCACGATGACGGGTTGATCCTGGGACATCACGACTTCTGCCGCTCGACGTTCGAATTCCGTTCGGGCCCGCCGCCCGCGGGCCCATGAAAAGGACATGATGCCGGCGCCGCGTTTTTTCCAGCGCCGTCGCCTACAGCCTACCCGATAAGCGCATCGCGGACGCGGATTTCACGCCGAACCGAGCGCAAGAGGCGATCGCGCCAGCCGCCAGAAGCGCGTCGACAGCAGAACCGCCGCCATGCTGAGCCCGGCGATCAGGCCCATCCACATCCCGCGCGCGCCGTAGTCGAGCCGGAATGCGAGCCACCATCCGACCGGCATGCCGACGCCCCAGTACGCGAACGTCGTGATCAGCATCGGTACGCGCGTGTCCTTGAGTCCGCGCAGCGCGCCGCTCGCCGCGACCTGCAGGCCATCGGAGAACTGGAACAGCCCGGCGAGCACGAGCAGCTGCGCCGCGAGCGCGATCACGGTCGCATCCGCGGTGTACAGCGCCGCAATGTGCTGCGGCACCGTCAGCATCAGAAGCGCGGAGACGCCCTGCGCCGACAGCGTCAGCAGGAGTCCGACCAGCCCGGCGTCGCGCACGCCGTCCGCATCGCCGCGTCCGACTGCGTGACCGACGCGCACGGTCGTCGCCATCGCGATGCCGAGCGGTACCATGAAGGTGACGGAAGCGACATTGATCGCGATCTGATGGCTCGCCACCACATCGGTGCCGAGCGTGCCGATCGCGAGCGCGACCGCGACGAACAGGCTCGCTTCCATGAACAGCGATACGCCCATCGGCACGCCGATGCGCAGGAGCTCGCCGATCGCGGCGGGATTCGGCCGCTCGAAATGCGCGAACAGCGCGAGCTTGCGGTAGTGGCTGCGCGTCGCGACGTAAAGCAGAAACGCAAGCGCTTCGACCGTGAACACGAGCGCGGTCGCAATGCCGCTGCCGAGCGCACCGAGCGCAGGGAAGCCGAGGCGGCCGTACATGAGCACGTAACCGATCGGACCGAGCAGCGCGAGGCCGAGCAGGCTGAAATACATCGTCGGCCGCGTCAGCCCGAAACCTTCGCTCAAC
>DAISJF010000312.1:0-3450 GCA_036821625.1 Rhodanobacteraceae bacterium | reverse complement strand
GACGGCAACCAGAACAACGATCGCGAGCAGCCACCAGCCCGCCGCGGGCGGCCACCACGACGGCGCCGGCGGCAGATGGATGTCGCGCAGGTCGGGGCCGGCCGGTGCGTTCATGCCGCGCTCGTCGAATGGCGCGTGCGCGCGAGCAGCGGCGCGAGCGCGCGGCGCAGATCCGCGTGTCCATCGAGATCGAGCACGCGCACGCCGACCTTCTGGCATTCGGCGCGCAAACGTTCGCGCGCGTCGGCGAAGCGGCGCGTCCATGCGCTGCGTACCGAGGCGTCGCCGAAATCGAGCACGCGGCGTGCGGCGCCGAGATGCAGCGCATAACGGCCCGGCGGCGGCGCGGCCAGTTCCAGCGCATCGCGCAGCAGCACGACCGAGATCTCATGGCGTCCCGCGACCTGCGGCAGGAGCTGCGATGCTTGGGCATCGGCGCTGAAGCCATCGGTGAGCAGGATCATGCGCATGCCGGGCCGCAGCAGCCGCCGCACGCGTGCGAGGCCTGCGGACAATGCATCGGTGCGCCCGGCATCGGCGGCCGCATCCCAGTCGCGCAGCGCGCGCAGCACGCGCAACACGCCGCGGCGTCCTCCGGCGGGCTTGACCTCGCCGCTGATGCCGCCGCCGAAGCCGAGCGCGCCGATGCGATCACCGCCCGCCGCGCCCATCCAGGCGAGCAGCGCGGCTGCGCGCGCGGCCTGCACGTTCTTGAAGCGCACGCGTGTGCCGAAGCGCATGCCGGGATTCATGTCCATCACGAGCAAGAGGCCCTGTTCGCGTTCTTCCTGATAGACCTTCGTGTGCGGCTTGCCGCTGCGCGCGGTGACCCGCCAGTCCATGTGACGGATCTCGTCGCCCGGTAGATAGATGCGCGACTCGCGAAAATCGACGCCGCGCCCGCGCCAGCGCGACGCGTGCCCGCCCGAACGCAGCGCGGGGCTGCGCTTGCTGCGTGCGAGACTGGCGCCGTGTGCGACGGCGCTGAGAGCGATGAGCTCTTCGAGAGCGACGTGGGTGGGATTGGTGCGAGGCGTGGGCATGGCGGTGCTGATTGAGCGGTCAGCGGTCAGCGGTGAGCAGTGAGCGGAAAGAGAGGGTGCTCGAGGATATTCCGCTCACCGCTCACCGCTGACCGCTCACTTCTCCTCATGGAAGCGGCACGCGCTCCAGCAACATTCCAACAACGCGATCCGAGCTCACGCCTTCCGCCTCCGCCTCATAGCTCAGCAGCACGCGATGGCGCAGCACATCGGCCGCGATCGCGTGCACGTCCTCGGGCGTCACGTAGTCGCGGCCGGCCAACCATGCGTGCGCACGCGAGCAGCGGTCGAGCGCGATGGTGCCGCGCGGGCTCGCGCCGTACGCGACCCAGCGCTTGAGATCGTCGCCGTACCGCGCGGGCTCGCGCGTGGCGAGCACGAGCTGCACGAGGTATTCCTCGAGCTGCGGCGCAAGATGCTGCGCGAGCACGGACGCACGCGCGGCGAACACCTGCGCCTGGCTCACGATGCGTTGCGGCGCCACCGGCGCGGCGAGCGCTTCGCGTGCACGCGTGCGCGCGAGCTTTAGGATTTCCGTCTCGGCGGCGGCCTGCGGGTAATCGATGCGCACGTGCAGGAGGAACCGGTCGAGCTGCGCTTCGGGCAGCGGATACGTGCCCTCCTGCTCGATCGGATTCTGCGTCGCCATCACCAGGAACAGCGCCGGCAGCGGATACGTGTCGCGACCGACCGTGACCTGCCGCTCGCCCATGGCTTCGAGCATCGCCGACTGGACCTTCGCCGGCGCGCGGTTCACTTCGTCGGCGAGGATCAGGTTGTGGAAGATCGGGCCGCGCTGGAACTCGAAGCTCGCCGTCTGCGGCCGGTAGATTTCGGTGCCGGTCAGGTCGGCCGGCAGGAGGTCCGGCGTGAACTGCACGCGATGGAAATCGCCTTCGATGCGCGCGGCGAGCTCCTTGATCGCAGTGGTCTTGGCGAGGCCCGGCGCGCCCTCGACCAGCAGGTGGCCATCGGCGAGCAGCGCGATCAGCAGGCGGTCGATCAGCGCGGCCTGGCCGATGATGTACTGGCCCAGCTCGGCGCGAAGCGTGGAGAAGGCCGCGGAGGCCGTGGTCGGTACTGGCATGTCCATGGTTTTCGGGGCTTCTTGCGGGCAATGATCGCATGGCCGCTCGGGGGGTCCCACGCGGGTGCGCGGCCTTAGGACAGCGCCCGGGGCCGGAAGTTTTGGCCGGCCGCGGGGCCGGCGACTAGCGGTTCAGGGCTTCGGCCAGAGTGAGCGGCTTGCCCACCAGCCAGCCCTGCGCATAGCGGCAACCCAACCGATGCAGGATCTCGCGCTGCTCGCGCTTCTCGACGCCTTCGGCGACCAGGTTGCAGTCGAGCGCTCGCGCCATCGCGACGATGACGCCGACCAGCGCGACGCCGCGCGGCTTGTCGAGCGCGATGACGAAGCTCCGGTCCAGCTTGATCTGGTCGAAGTCGAGCGTCAGCAGCGGGCCGAGGTTCGAATAGCCCGTGCCGAAATCGTCGAGCGCGACGTGCATGCCCGCGGCGTGGCAGCGCGCCAGGACCTCGGCGATCCGCGCATGGTCGAGCACGAGGCTCTCGGTGATCTCGATCTTGAGACGATCGGGCGAAAGGTTGCGCTTGCTCAATTCGACGAGCATCCGCTCGACGAGCTGCGGATCGTCGAGCTGGCGCGCCGACACGTTGAGCGCGATGAAAGGCAGCGGTTTCACGCCGCGACGGCGGAACTCGACGAGCATGTCGCAGACGCGCGCGAGCATGTAATCGCCGACCGGCAGGATCAACGACGTTTCCTCGGCCAGGCGAATGAATTCGGCGGGCGACACCCAGCCGCGTTCCGGATGATGCCAGCGCACCAGCGCCTCGTAGCCGGCGATGTGGCCGCTGATGATTTCCTCGATCGGCTGCAGGCGCACTTCGAGATCGCCGCGCTCGAGCGCGACGCGCAGCTCGCTTTCGAGACGGATCTTGTCGAACGCGCCGGCATCGTGACGCGCGGCCGATTCGAGCAGCGACACCGCCGCGGGCTCGTCGCCGGTCAGCGTCGCGAGCGCCGAGCGGTAGCGCGTCAGCTGGCTCATGAGCAACGCGCGCACGACCGGATCGGCCGCCGCGAGCCGTTCGGCGAACTGCTGGCGGTCGATCGGCGTCAGCGTGCAGTCGGTGAGCGCGCGCGCGGTCGCGCTGCGCGCGGAGTTGTCGAGCACCGCCATCTCTCCGAGCAGCATGCCCGGACCCAGCGTGCCCAGCACGGTGCGCTCTCCGCGCTGCAGCGTGGAGACCTCGACCTCGCCCTTCTCGATCAGGAACGCGGTTGTCGGCGGATCGTTCTCGGCGAAGATGGTGCTGCCGGCGCTGATTTCGGCTCGGTGGCCGAGCATGGTGGTCCCCTGAAGCGATGCTCCCCGATCGCGAT
>DAISJF010000311.1:0-3456 GCA_036821625.1 Rhodanobacteraceae bacterium | reverse complement strand
GCCCGAGGCTTCGGTCAGCGATGCGCCGTCGAAGATGTAGCTGGCGCCACAGGCGGTTCCCGCGAGCTGGCCGGCGAATGGCGCTCCGACGAGCACGCTGTCCTCGCCGAGTGCGACCGACCAGCCGAATTCGTCGCCGACGGCGCCTCCCGCCGCGGAGAGCTGCGCCTGTTGCGACCATGCGCCGGCGCTTCGCGCAAACGCGTACGCAAGGCCCTGCGACGTCAGAGCGTACGGCGCACCGATGACCGCCCGATCCCCGGCCACTGCGACCGCGAATCCAAACAGATTCGCGTTCGCGCTGGGTGACGCGGTCAGCTTGGCCTGCTGTGTCCATCCGCCGGCGTCGCGCGTGAAAACGTACGCGGCGCCGTTCGCATAATTGCCGAGGCCGGGCAGGCGCTTGAACGGCGCGCCGACGACGAGCGTGTCCGCGTCGAGCGAGACGCTGCTGCCGAACGCATCGCCCGGCACCGTGTCGCCGCCGGCGAGACGGGCTTCCTGCGTCCAGCTCGTGCCGTTGCGGACGAATACGTACACGGCACCGCCTGCGTTGCCGGCATGGTCCGCACCAACCGCCAGTCGATCGCCGGACAACGTGGCCGAGATACCGAAACGCTCTCCCGCACCGCCGCCGCTCGGAGTCAGCCGCGCCTGCTGCGTCCAGCCTCCCGCGCCGTCGCTGACGAAAACGTACACGGCGCCCGGCTCGGGGCCTGGAGCCGTCGCAATCAGCGTACCGGCGGAAAGACCGATGCCGGTGCCGAACGCATCGCCGGCGACGATGTCCGTCGGCGCGATGCGCAGCGGTGCGCCGCACGGCAGCGTCGCGCAGTCGATCGCGTACACGGCGCCGGCGATCGCGTCTTCACCCGGAGCGCCGATCGCGACTTCGGTGCCATCGACGCCGACTGCGTACGACATTTCCGCGCCCGCGGCCGGCGAAGGGCTGGTCAGGATCGAGCTTTCGACGGCGCCGGCGATGCCGGTGACCGCAATTCCGACGGCCAGCGCGGCGCACCGAAACGCGCACGCGAGCAACGTCGTGCGGCAGCGACTCGGGCCGGCTGCGGGTTTCATGCAACGATTAGCGCCGGTGGGCGGGCCGGAGTCAAGCCGACGCTGGGTGATTCGCCTCAGCCGCGACCGCGCGTGGCCTTCAGCCCGTCGTGCGGCGCGGAATCTCTGCTGCCGGATCGGCAACCAATACAGGCGCGTTTGCCGAGCGCCCGGTCAGCGGCTCGAGAGTTCCGATCGAATGGCCCTGCTCGGCGAGATACTCGAGCCAGCGGTTCAGAAACGAGCTCATGCGCACGCGCTGCTGGAAGATGCTGCGCGCCGGGCGCAGCGGACCGATCGCGCGCGCGAGCCTTCGATCGGCATGGCAGTGCATGACCTCGGCCATGTGCGCGTCCTGATACATGCGCAGCTGCGCGGACGGCGCGAGCTCACCGGTTTCCTGATCGACGAAGCAGTACGTCAGATGCAGGTCCAGCGTGTAGCGATGGCGCTCGACCACGTTCAGGCGCACGTCGATGCCGTCGTCCAGCGAGGAAAGATAACTGCCGACCGCCAGCCGCTGCGGCGCGAACAGCCGCGCGAGACGGTGATAGTTCTCCGCGTAGAGACCCATCAGCCAGGCGAAGCGCCCGGGCAGGATCGTATGCGGTCTTTCGAGCACGGCGGACATGCGCCGATCATAGCATCGGGATTGCAGGCGGCCAGGCTTACGGTTCGCGCGCAGCGGCGCTAGAATGAAAATCCGGCACTGGCGCGCGTCGAGCCAACGTCAGAACATGTGGCGTTCGATGCCGAGCTGGGCAAGGATCTTGCTCGCGATCTCCTCGATCGACGTGTGTGTCGTGTTCTGCACCGCGATCCCCTCGCGGCGGAACAGCTTGTCGGCCTGCTCGAGCTCCCAGCGGCACTGTTCGATCTTCGCGTAGCGGCTGCCGGGACGACGCGCCTCGCGCACCTGGGCCAGTCGCTTCGGATCGATCGTCAGCCCGTAGAGCCGCTTGCGATACGGTACCAGCCGCTTGGGCAGCTCGAGCTTTTGAAGATCGTCTTCGGTGAGCGGATAGTTCGCCGCCTTCACCCCGTAATGCAGCGCCATGTACAGGCACGTCGGCGTCTTGCCGACCCGCGAAACGCCGATCAGGATCAAGTCCGAATCGCCGTAGTTCACGTCGATGCCATCGTCGTGCGTCAGCGCATAGTTGGTCGCGTTGATGCGCGCCTCGTACTCGCCGAAGTCGGTCAGGCCATGCGCCTTGCCGACGCGCGGCGAACGCTTCGCATTGAGCTCGATCTCCAGCGGTCCGATGAACGGCGCGAACACGTCGAGCATGAACGCACCGCTCTCGGCGACGATGTCGCTGAGCTTCTGATCCATGATCGTGTTGACGACGATCGGCCGCACGCCGTTCTGCACGTACGTGGTCTTGATGCGCAGCGTCGCCGCGCGCGCTTTCGCTTCGTCGTCGACGAACGGGATGCGGAAGGTCTCGAAATCGACGCCGTCGAACTGCGTCAGCACGCTGTGGCCGATCGTCTCGGCGGTGATCCCGGTACCGTCGGAGATGTAGAAGATCGTGCGCCGCATGGTCCGGTCCCGGGCAAAGGTGCGAGTCTACGGAAAATGCACGGGCCGCGGGCGGCGCCCTGGTGCGAGCTTGTCTGCGCGCGCATAAACCCCGAAAATCACGCGTTCTTGCGTGCCCGCCCCGCACGCTTCGTCAATTCCGGAGATTCCCTTGAGCGATCTGGTGCTTTGGCTCGACGCGTTGCGCATGTCCGATCTCGGCCGGGTCGGCGGCAAGAACGCCTCGCTCGGCGAGATGATCGGCAACCTCGCGCGGCTCGGCGTCTCGGTGCCGGGCGGTTTTGCGACGACGGCCCAGGCGTTCCAGGACTATCTCGAACAGAGCGGCCTTGCGACACGCATCCACGATCGTCTCGCCGAGCTCGATGTCGAAAACGTCGACGCGCTGACGCTGGCGGGCAACGAAATCCGCCGCTGGATCACGGATACGGCGCTCCCGCCCGATCTCGACAAGGCGATTCGCCAGGCTTACGCGAAGCTGTGCCGCGACGCCGGCGCCGACAACATCGCCGTCGCCGTGCGCTCGTCCGCGACGGCCGAGGATCTTCCGGACGCATCGTTCGCGGGCCAGCAGGAAACATTCCTAAACGTCGTCGGCGTCGACGACGTGCTGCACAAGGTCAAGGAAGTCTTCGCCTCGCTCTACAACGACCGCGCCATCGCGTATCGCGTGCACCACGGGTTCAAGCATGCGGACGTGTTCCTTTCCGCAGGCGTGCAGCTGATGGTGCGTTCGGACATCGGCGCGTCGGGCGTCTTGTTCACGCTCGACACCGAATCGGGATTCCGCGACGTCGTATTCGTCACTGCGAGCTACGGCCTGGGCGAAATGGTCGTGCAGGGTGCGGTGA
>DAISJF010000310.1:0-3458 GCA_036821625.1 Rhodanobacteraceae bacterium | reverse complement strand
CCATGCGTGCCGACGTCGAAAATGTTGCGTTCGCATGCGATCTCGTCGCGCTCGTCGAAGCACGCAATCCGCTGCGCGGCGCCGCAGCGGGGAACGACGACTTTCGCGCACGCGTGCGCGCGCTCAGGACTTGGCGCACGCGCGATCGCGCCGCGGCGCGCGAGGCCGGCGCCGATGCGGCCGCGTTGTCGGCAATCGCGCAAGCCGCAGACGCGTGGCGCCGGCGCGTCGGTGCACGCGCCGCCGCGGTCGCTTCCTCGGGAGATCTGCTGCGCGTCGGCAACCTGCTGCTCCACGGTTATCCCGACCGCATCGCGCGCCAGGATCCGGCAAATCCGCGCCGCTATCAGCTCGCCAACGGGCGCGGCGCGCGTCTGCGCGAAGACAGCACACTGTACGGCGAACCCTGGCTCGTCGTCGTCGATCTGCGCTTCGACGAGCGCGATAGTCTTGTCCAGTCCGCCGCGCCGTTCGACGCAGACCTGCTCGAACGCGATTTCGCGCATCGCTTCGCCGATGTGCGCGTCGTGCGCTGGAATCGCGAAACGCGCGCGGTCGACGCGTTCGAGGAACATCGCTTCGGCGCGATCGTGCTCGAGCGCCGCAGCGTGCCGCCGCGTCGCGAAGATGCGGTGCCGGCAATGCTCGCCGCGGTGCGCGAGCTCGGACTCGACGCGCTGCCGTGGAGCGATGCCGCGCGCGAGCTGCGCCTGCGCGTGCAGGCGTTGCGCGAATGGGATCCCGCACTCGGCCTGCCGGATTTCTCCGACGATGCGCTGCTGCAATCGCTCGACGACTGGCTCGCGCCGTATCTCGACGGCAAGCGCCGCCTCGACGCATTGACTGCGGCGGAGCTGTCCGAGGCATTGACCGCGCGTCTCGACTACGCGATGCGCGCCGCGCTCGACGCGCACGCGCCCGCGACGATCCGCGTCCCGAGCGGCATGGAACGCCGCATCGTCTATGCGCCGGGCGAGCCGCCGGTGCTGGCGGTCAAGCTCCAGGAACTGTTCGGACTCGCCGACACGCCGCGGATCGCCGGCGGCCGCGTGCCGCTGACGCTGCACTTGCTGTCGCCGGCGGGCCGCCCGATCCAGGTCACGCAGGATCTCAAGAGCTTCTGGCAGCGCACGTATCCGGAAGTGAGGAAGGAGCTCAAGAGCCGCTATCCGAAGCACCCGTGGCCCGAAGATCCGTGGACCGCGCAGGCGACGCATCGCGCGAAGCCGCGCACGTAAGCCACCGCCCAAGTCCCCTCTCACGCTTGCGGGAGAAGGTCACGGTGAGGGCGCTCTTGGTTCGCGCTTCACGCGAACCCCGCGGAGCGCTTCACTCCGAGTTCCCTCACCCGGGCTGCGCGCGGCCTCTCCCGCAAGCGGGAGAGGCGAACGCTACGAGCGGCGCGCTTCGCGCTGACTCAGAATCACGCTGCCAAGAATCAGCACCGCCGACGCGACCATCGTCAACGTCGGCGTCTCGCCGAGCAAGAGCCAGCCCCACGCAACGCCGAAGATCGGCACGAGATACGTCGTCGTCGATGCGCGCGACGGGCCGACGCGCTGGATCAGCCGGAAGAACACCACGTAGGCGATGCCGGTGCAGAGCACGCCGAGCGCGGCAGCCGCCCACCAGGACGCGATCGGAATCGGTGTCGCGGGCCAGGCCGCGATCGCGAGCGGCAACGCCATCAGCGTCGAGCAGCTCAGCGTGCCGGCGACCGCGACGACGGGCGGCAGATCCGAAAGCCAGTGCCGCGTCAGATTGATCGCGAATCCGTAGCAGAGCGAGGCGACGGTTCCGGCAATCGCCGCGCCCATCACGTTCTCTCCCGCGGTGCGTCCGCTGGCCAGAATCACGACGCCGACGAAACCGACCAGCAGCGCGATCGCGCGACGCACGCCGATGTGCTCGCGGAACACGACGAACGCGACCAGCGCCGCGAACAGCACGGTCATGCTGTTTGCGATCGCACCGATGCCGGCAGGTGCGCGCTCGGCGCCCCACGCGAACAGCGAAAACGGAATCGCCGAATTGAGGGAGCCGATCAGCGCGAAGCGCCACCAGTGCGCGCGCGTGATGCGGGCGCGCGCCTGCCACAGGAACGGCAGCAGGATCACGACACCGGTGAGGAGCCGCACGCCGACCAGCGGCAGCGGACCGAAATCCCTTGCCGCGACGCGCATGAACAGGAACGACCCGCCCCAGATCGCGCCGAGCAGCAGGAGCTCGATCGGCGTCCACAGATCATGGGACGCGCGCGCGGCGGCGCGCACGGCCGTTGCGGATTCCGCAGTTTCGAGCGGGGTCGTCATGCGGGCCAGCTTGTGTCTCGCATCGCGGGTTTCCAGGGGCCGGTTGCGCCGAATGTCATGGGTCCAATTCGCGTCGGTCGTCGTCGAGGATTTTCGTCCGGAGACCGCGCGCGCGTCCATTCCTGCTTTTCGCCGACGTGGCACGCTGCGGATTGTCCGCGCGCGCGGGAGCGGAGGCTTCGTTGCGCGACGAAGCATCGTCGTGCATGCCGCGCTACGCTAGCGTCATGCAAGGACCCCTTACGCGTTATCAACTCGCCGAGCTCGGCGCGCTGCTCGCGGAACCTGCGCGCGCCGCGATGCTGCTCGCATTGCTCGACAGTCGGTCGCGTCCCGCCGGTGAGCTGGCGGCGCTGGCCGGCGTCGGCGCCGCGACCGCCAGCGCTCACCTGCGCAAGCTGTCGGACGCAGGTCTGCTCGCGGTGCGGGAACAGGGCCGGCATCGCTATTACCGGCTTGCGAACGAGAACGTCGCGCACTGGCTGGAGACCTTCGCGCTGGCAAGCCCGCGTCTCTCGCCGCGCACGCTGCCGCCCGCCGGTGATCCCGAGTTCCTGCGTGCGCGGACCTGCTACCAGCATCTTGCCGGACGGCTCGGCGTCGCGCTGTTCGACCGTTTGCGCAAGGCATCGGGGCTCGATCTCGACAGCGATGCGGTGCGCCTCAATCGCAACGGCGAGCGTCTCCTGATCGCGGGCGGCGTGCTGGCGGGCAGCGTCGACAATGCGCAGCGGACCGGTCGCACCTGCGTCGACTGGACCGAGCGCCGCTTTCACCTGTCCGGCGCGCTCGGCACGCTGCTCGCGCGACGGCTGATCGACAGCGGCTGGTTGCGCCGCCGCTCCGGCACTCGGGCGCTCGTGGTCAGCGCCGCGGGACGCCGCGGGCTCGCCGATCTCGGGATCGAATGCTGATTCCCGCGCGCCGCTACGCTCTCAAGCGCGCGCAGCGGACATGGAAATCCCAGCGCACGTCGCGCCGCATCTCCGGATCGCCCCACGCCGCGAGAATCCCGGGCTCGACCATCGCAACCGGATCGGCTCCGTTCGCCTTGATGTAGCGCTGCGTCGCCGACCAGGAGCGCAGGTACGCGAGAAACTGCGCCGCGTCCCAGGGAACGCACATGTCGAGCTCGGGCGCTTCGAT
>DAISJF010000309.1:0-3473 GCA_036821625.1 Rhodanobacteraceae bacterium | reverse complement strand
ACGCGATCGACCCGAAGGCGCTGGCGGCGAAGTTCGGCGCGACGATAGACGATTCCGACATCGTCGCGGTGCCGATCTGGACGACGACGCCGTGGACGCTGCCGGCGAGCGTTGCGGTGACGCTCGGGCCGGAGCTCGAATACGTGCTGGTCGAGGGGCCGTCCCGCGACGGCAAACGCGTGCTGCTCGTGCTCGCCGAAGCGCTCGCGGCAAAGGCGCTGGCGCGTTACGGCGTCGAGGAGATGAAGGTGCTGGGTCGCGCGCAAGGCGCCGCGCTTGAAACCCTTCTCCCGCTTGCGGGAGAAGGTGCCCAGAGGGCGGATGAGGGGAAGGGGAGCGGAGCGCTTCACTCCGACGGCCCTCACCCCGGCCCTCTCCCGCAAGCGGGAGAGGGGGAAAAGCAGCGGGGCCTGAAGCATCCGTTCTACGAGCGCGAGATTCCGATCATTCTCGGCGACCACGTCTCGGCCGAGGAAGGCACCGGCGCCGTGCACACGGCGCCGGGACACGGCGTCGAGGACTTCGCGGTCGGTCAGAAATATGGACTCGTGGAGAAATACACATCGGCCGAGCTCAATCCGGTCGGCGGCAACGGCGTTTTTCTGGCGGCGACGCCGATCTTCGGCGGCCAGTTCATCTGGAAAGCCAACGACGCGATCATCGCGCTCTTGCGCGAGCGCGGCGTGCTGCTTGCCGACGCGAAGATCACGCACAGCTATCCGCACTGCTGGCGGCACAAGACGCCGGTCGCGTTCCGCACGACGCCGCAATGGTTCATCAGCATGGAGAAGGAAGGTCTGCGTGCCGCGGCGCTGAAGACGATCCGCGACGACGTCGACTGGTTTCCGGCATGGGGCGAGGAGCGCATCGCCGGCATGGTCGAGGGCCGGCCGGACTGGTGCATCTCGCGCCAGCGCACCTGGGGCGTGCCGATCGCGCTGTTCGTCGACAAGATCGATCACCGGCCGCATCCGCGCAGCGTCGAGCTCATGGAGCAGGTCGCGCAACGCATCGAAAAGGAGGGTGTCGACGCCTGGTACGCGCTCGATCCCGCCGAATTGCTCGGCGACGAGGCGGCACGGTACGAGAAGGTCACCGACATTCTCGACGTCTGGTTCGATTCCGGCGTCACGCATTTCTGCGTGCTCGATCAGCGCCCGGACCTGGCGCGCAAGCCGGGCGATTCGGTGATGTACCTCGAAGGATCCGACCAGCACCGCGGCTGGTTCCAGTCCTCGCTGCTGACCTCGACCGCGATCCGCGGCCGCGCACCGTACGATGAAGTGCTGACGCACGGATTCGCCGTCGACGCGCAGGGCCGCAAGATGTCGAAGTCGCTCGGCAACGTGGTCGCGCCGCAGAAAGTCGTCGATACGCTCGGCGCGGACGTGCTGCGGCTCTGGGTCGTGTCGACCGACTACCGCAACGAGATGTCGGTGTCCGACGAGATCCTGAAGCGCGTCTCGGACGCGTATCGACGCATCCGCAACACCGCGCGTTTCCTGCTCGGCAATCTCGACGGGTTCGATCCGTCGAAGGATCTCATGCCCGCCGATCGCTGCCTGCTGCTCGACCAATGGGCGATCCAGCAGGCGTACGACGTGCAGCAGGCCGTCGTCGCGGCGTACGCGCGCCATGACTTCCCCGAGATCGTGCAGCGCGTGCAGAATTTCTGCACGAACGAGATGGGCGCGCTCTATCTCGACATCACCAAGGATCGCCTGTACACGATGCCGACTGACAGCCGCGGCCGGCGCAGCGCGCAGAGCGCGATGTACCGGATCCTCGAGGCCATGGTCCGCTGGCTGGCGCCGATCCTGTCGTTCACGGCCGAGGAGATCTGGCAGCACATGCCCGGTGCGCGCGGCGAGTCGGTGCTGTTCGAAACCTGGTACGCGGGTCTCGCCTCGCTGCAGGGCTCGCCGCGGCAGCGCGCGTTCTGGGCCGACCTCCTCGCGATCCGCGAAGTCGCGGCGAAGCAGCTCGAGATCATGCGCGGCAATCGCGAGATCGGCGCGTCGCTTGAAGCCGAGGTCACGCTCTATCTCGACGCGAGCACGCGACATGAATTCAGCGAGTACGCCGACGAGCTGCGCTTTTTCTTCATCACTTCGACGCTGACGCTCGACGACGACAAGAACGCGCCGCCGGAAGCGGCCCCGGTCGATGCGCTGCACAGCGAGAATCGGTTCGCCAGCGTCTCGGTGCGCAAGAGCAGCGACGCGAAGTGCATCCGCTGCTGGCACTATCGGCCGGACGTCGGCGTGAATCCCGCGCACCCGGAGATCTGCGGGCGCTGCGTGGCGAACATAGAAGGGCCGGGCGAAAACCGGCGCTGGTTCTGAGTCACCGTCGTTCCGGCGAAAGCCGGAACCGATTTTGACTCGTGCCGGCAAATCCAGTCGGATCCCGGCTTTCGCCGGGATGACGAAGTGATGGTGATGCCGGACTTGGGCAGAGACTCGATGCAAGCGAAACCGAATGCACTGATCTGGCTCGCGCTGTCGGCGCTGGTGATCGCGCTCGACCAGATCACCAAGCACATCGCGATCACGCAGCTCGAGCCGTACCAGCCGCATCCGGTGATTCCGGGATTGCTCAACTGGACGCTCGCGTTCAACCCGGGCGCCGCGTTCAGCTTCCTGCGCGACGCGGGCGGCTGGCAGCGCTGGCTGTTCAGCGGGCTCGCGATAGCCGTCTGCTGCGCACTCGGGGTCTGGCTCCGCCGCATCGACCGCGCAGAGTGGCGTACCGCGCTGCCGCTCGCGCTCGTCATCGGCGGCGCGCTCGGCAACCTGATCGATCGGCTGCGGGTCGGGCACGTGACCGACTTCATCGAGGTCTACCACCAGCAGTGGTCGTGGCCCGCGTTCAACGTCGCCGATTCGGCGATCAGCGTCGGCGCGGTGCTCTTGATCCTGTTCGGGCTCGGCGGTCGAAAAACGCCTCAAGGCGCCCCATAATTCAGGCATGGACGTCCTTCTCGCCAATCCGCGCGGCTTCTGCGCCGGCGTCGACCGCGCGATCGAGATCGTCGAGCGCGCGCTCGAGACGTTCGGCGCGCCGATCTACGTGCGCCACGAGGTCGTGCACAACCGCTACGTCGTCGACAAGCTGCGCGCGCAGGGCGCGATCTTCGTCGACGAGCTGGTCGAGGTGCCGGACGGCGCGACCGTGATCTTCAGCGCGCACGGCGTCTCGCAGGCCGTGCGCGGCGAAGCGGCGGCGCGCGGCCTGCGCGTGTTCGACGCGACCTGTCCGCTGGTCACCAAGGTGCACATGGAAGTCGCACGCCACGGCAAGGCCGGTCGCGACGTCGTGCTGATCGGCCACGCCGGTCATCCCGAAGTCGAAGGCACGATGGGTCAGTGGGACGCCACGAACGCGGGTGCGATCCACCTCGTCGAGACGCCGCAGTGCGTCGACGATCTCGCGCCGCGCGATCCGGAGCAGCTTGCGTACGTCACGCAGAC
>DAISJF010000308.1:0-3479 GCA_036821625.1 Rhodanobacteraceae bacterium | reverse complement strand
CGGCGAGGCCTGCTTTCGCCTGCAGAACGATCCGCACGCGCCCGCGAGCGCGCGCGCGAACGCGGCGCCTGCGAATCTTGCCGCGTACGCCGAAGCGTTCGATTGCCGGCCCGGCGATCCGATGCACCCGACCGATCGCATCGACATCTGGTAAGTCGAATCGCGCTGTCTCGAACCGCGCGCGCGTCGATGGCGACGTGAAATCTCAGCGTCGCCGCAACCGCGAGACCAGCGCATCGATGAATGTCGCGGGCAACACGGCGCTCACCGGCACGCACCAGACGTCCGCGCCGGCGAAACCGACGCACTTGATCGCATCCTTCTCGGTCATCAGCACCGGCAGTCGCTCGCCGAATTCGAGGTCGGCAGCGACGAACGCGTGGTGGTCGGGGAATGGATGCGAGATCACCTCGATGCCGCGCGCCTGCAGGCCTGCGAAGAAGCGCGTCGGGTTGCCGATTGCGGCGACGGCGTGGACGCGCTGCCGCGCGAACGACGCCAGCGGGCGAGTCCGCGGCGCGCCGGCGACGGCAACGGCGATCTCGCCGGCAAGGCGCATCGCGATCTCGCCGCGCTCGGCGCCCGCGCCGTTGCATACGCGAAAATCGATCTGCTCGAGGCGGTCCAGGGACTCGCGCAACGGCCCGGCCGGCAGCAGCTGCTCGTTGCCGAAGCGGCGCTGGCCGTCGATCACGCAGATCTCGATATCGCGTGCGAGCGACGGATTCTGCAAGCCGTCGTCCGCGATCACGACATTCGCGCCCTGCCGCACCAGCAGCGCGGCGGCTCGCGCGCGGTCCTTGCCGACCGCGACGAGCGCACCGGTGCGGCGACGCATCAGGCAGGGCTCGTCGCCGTACCGACGCGGATCCGGCGCGTCGTCGAGCACGGCAGCGCTGCGCTGCGAGCCGCCATAGCCGCGGCTCACGATCGCGGGCTTGAGGCCGCGCGCGCGCAACGCCTCGACGAGCGCGATCACGAGCGGCGTCTTACCGCTGCCGCCGGCGGTGAGGTTGCCGACGACGATGACCGGCGCGTCGACATGAACGCTGCGCAGCAGTCCGAGGCGATACGCGGCCAGGTGCAACGCACGCAGCCCGCGATAGACCGGCACCAGCGCCGACAGCCAGAACGGAACCGGCTCGCCGTCGTACCAGATGCGCTGAAGGCGAAGTCCGACGCCGCTCACGGAGCTGTCCGCTCAGACCGCGGCCGGCGCTACCGGAGCGATCGCGTCCTCGCGGAACTGCATCCGGTGCAGTGCGGCATACCTGCCATTGCGCGCCAGCAGCGCGGCATGCGTGCCGCGCTCGACCACGCGCCCGTCGTCGAGCACGACGATCTGGTCGGCGTGCTCGATCGTCGACAGGCGGTGCGCGATCACGAGCACGGTCCGAGCGCGCATCAGCCGCGCGAGCGCGTTCTGGATCAGGCGCTCGGATTCGCTGTCGAGCGCGCTGGTCGCCTCGTCGAGAATCAGAATCGGCGCGTTCTTGAGCAGGGCGCGCGCGATCGCGATGCGCTGGCGCTGGCCGCCGGACAGAAGCGCGCCGCCCTCGCCGACGTTGCTGTCCAGACCCTGCGGCAGCCGCGCGATGAATTCCATCGCATTCGCCGCGCGCGCGGCGTCCTCGATCTGTGCGCGCGAAGCACCGGCCAGCGAGCCGTACGCGATGTTGCGCGCCACCGTGTCGTTGAACAGCACGACCTTCTGGCCGACCCAGGCGATCTGATCGCGCAGATTTTCGAGCTCGTAGTCCGCGAGCGCGCGCCCGTCGAGCAGGATTTCGCCGGCAGTCGCCTCATAGAAACGCGGGATCAGGCTGACCAGGCTCGTCTTGCCGCCGCCGGACGGACCGACCAGCGCCGTCACCGTTCCGCTCGCGCACTTGACGTCGACGCCGTTGAGCGCCGCGCGCGTCTGCCCCGGATAGTTCAGCTCGACGCCGCGCAGCTCGATCTCGCCGCGGCAGCGCTCGACGCGCACGCGGCCGTCGTCGCGCTCGCCGGGCGTATCGATCACCGAAAACAGGTCCTGCGCCGCCGCGACACCGCGCTGCATGCCGGCCTGCACGGTGGTGAGCTGCTTGAGCGACGTCAGCATCACCATCATCGACGTGATGACCGACATGAACGAGCCCGGGTCCATGTGCGCGATGATGCCCGGCCGCGTCGCCACGAAGATGACTGCCGCGAGCGAGCATGCGGCAACCAGTTGCACCAGCGAGGTGGATAGCGCATTCGTCGAGGCGACCTTGAGGTTCAGGCGGCGATTCTCGTCGGCGACCGCGTCGAAGCGCGCGCGCTCGTACTTGTCGCCGCCGTAGACCTTGACCTCGCGATGCCCGGAAACGACCTCGTCGACGATACCGGTGACCGAGCCCATCGAACGCTGGATGCGATGGCTGATGCGCCGGTAGCGGCGCCCGACGAAGTAGACGATCGCCGCGACCAGCGGCGCGAGCACGAACAGCGCGAGCGTCAGGCGCACGCTGGTATAGAGCATCCCGGCGGTGAGGCCGATGATCGTCAGCGAATGCAGGAACAGTGTCTTCAGCGCGTCGGTGCTCGCGTTCGCGACCTGCTCGACCGTGTAGACGAGCCGCGAGATCTGCAGGCCGGACGGCTCGCGATCGAAGTACGCGGCCGGCAGCCGCAGGTAGCGCGCGAACACCTCGCTGCGCAGCGCCTGCACGACCCCGCGGCCGATCCGGGCCATGCCGAAATCGGTGCAGTACGTCGCGCTGCCGCGGACGAGAAACAGCACGATGATCGAGATGGGAAGCCAGAAGATCGTCGCCGGATCGCGCCGGATGAAAAGATCGTTCAGCATCGGCCGGATCAGCTGCATGAAGATCGTGCTGCAGGCCGCATCGAAGATCATGCCGAGCACCGCGACCGCCGCGACCGGGCGGTGCGGGCGCAGGTAGCCCAGCAAGCGCCGATAGGTCCCGAGGAACGACGGATTGGCGGCAGCCTTCGCGCTCACGGACGGGCCGGCGCCTGCGTCGGTGTCGTCGCGATCGAAAGACGCGTGAAACCGAGCCGGCCCAGCGCGTCCATCGCCGTGACCACGGACTGGTGCGGCGTCATCGCGTCGGCGCGCAGCGTGACAGGCCGCTCGCGATCCTCGCCGGCGACGCGCTGGATCGCATCGGTCAGCGATTCGAGGCTGGGATTGAGCACTTCGTTGTTGTCGATGTAGTAGTGCCCGTCGCGATCGATCATGATCGTCAGCGCCTCGCGCTGATCGCTCTGTTCGGCCGACGCCGCCTGCGGCAGCGTGACCTTCATGCGCGCGTGCTGCACGAAGGTCGTGGTCAGCACGAAGAACATCAGGAGCGTGAGCATCACGTCGATCAGCGAGATCACGTTGATCTCGAAATCGTCCTCGCGGCGCGCGGAAGCGATGCGCATGGCTAGCCCGCCGCGCGTGCCGCGACGCGCACGGGCGGCTGCACGGCCTGCGTCTCGCCGAG
>DAISJF010000307.1:0-3493 GCA_036821625.1 Rhodanobacteraceae bacterium | reverse complement strand
CGGTGACGCGGAGGACGTTCTTCTCGCCCTCGACGCCGAGGTGGACCTCGACGTGCGAGCCGGCGCCGCTCTCCACGCGCCAGGCGGGCATGTCGTCGGCGGACTCGGTGCGGCTCTCGTCGGGATCGGCGAGATGCTGCTCCAGCGTGCGATTGCGTTCGAGCACGGGCTCGTCGCGCAGCACGAACAGCGTCGCCAGCGCCGCGCGGCACGCGATCGGATTGCCGGTGTAGCTGTGCGAATGCAGGAACGCCTTGCCGGCCGAATGCTCGGCGTAGAACGCATCGTAGATCGGGCCCGTGGTGAGCACGGCCGACAGCGGCAGCGTCCCGCCGGTCAGTCCTTTCGAAAGGCACAGGAAATCCGGCGCGATGCGGCCTTGCTCGCACGCGAACATCGTTCCGGTGCGGCCGAACCCGACCGCGATCTCGTCGGCGATCAGATGTACGTCAAATGCGTCGCAGAGCGCGCGCAGGCCGGTCAGATAGACCGGATCGTGCATGCGCATGCCGCCCGCGCACTGCACGAGCGGCTCGACGATGATCGCGGAGATCGAGCGCGCCTCGCGCGCGAAGATCGCACGCAGCTCTCCGAGCCGGCGTCGCGCGCATGCGGCCGCGGTCTCGCCGGGCGCCGCGTCGTATGCGTCCGGCGATGGCGCGAAGATCGGTTCCAGCAGCAGCGCATCGTACGTGCGGCGATACAGCGCGACATCGGTCACCGAAAGCGCGCCGAGCGTCTCGCCATGGTAGCCGCCGGTCAGCGCGACGAAGCGCGTGCGCTCGCCATGGCCGACGTTGCGCCAGTAGTGGAAGCTGAGCTTGAGCGCGACTTCGACCGCGCTCGAACCGTTGTCGGCATAGAAAACGCGGCGCAACGCGCGGCTCTCGTCGGCGCCCTTCGGCGCGACACGCACGAGCGCCTCGGCAAGCTCGATCGCCGGCTCGTGCGTGAAGCCGGCGAGCATCACGTGATCGAGCCGGTCGAGCTGGTCCTTCAGCGCCGCGACGATGCGCGGATGCCGGTGGCCGACGAGGCAAGTCCACCATGAGCTGACCGCGTCGAGGTAACGCCGGCCGTCGTGGCCATGCAGCCAGGCGCCCTCGGCGCCGGCGATCGGCACCATCGGCAGCGTCTCGTGGTCGTGCATCTGCGTGCATGGGTGCCAGACGACGGCGAGGTCGCGCACCGCAAGCGTGTTCGCCAGCGAGGGGTCCATGGCCTATGATCCCGGCCATCGCCATCCCTGCACAAGCTCGCCATGCGCCTTTTCGCCGCCTCCCGCATCCCGTCTCACGCATCCCGAGGCCTCACGCTGATCGCGAAGACGCACACCCGGCGCGGGTTCACACTGATAGAAATCCTGGTCGTCGTCGTGATCCTCGGCATCCTCGCGATGATCGTCGTGCCGCGCGTCATGGAGGAACCGGGACGCGCGCGCATCGTGCGTACGCGGCAGGACATCGCCAGCATCGTCGCCGCGCTCAACATCTACAAGCTCGACAACTTCGTCTATCCGAGCACGGAGCAGGGCCTTGAGGCGCTCGTGACCAAGCCGTCCGGTCAGCCCGATGCGCCGAACTGGACGCAGCGCCTCGATCGCATTCCGAAAGACCCATGGGGCCATCCGTACCAGTACCAGCACCCGGGACAGCACGGCGACATCGACGTCTTCAGCTACGGCGCGGACGGCAAGGCGGGCGGCGAGGGCGAAGCGGCCGACATCGGCAACTGGGATTCCTGACCCGGCGCGCGCAGCCGCTCGGCGAAGACAGAGCCCGC
This sequence comes from Rhodanobacteraceae bacterium, assembly GCA_036821625.1. Lineage (GTDB taxonomy): Bacteria > Pseudomonadota > Gammaproteobacteria > Xanthomonadales > Rhodanobacteraceae > Dokdonella_A. Next base: position 1,711 of record DAISJF010000307.1, on the reverse strand, counting down.
CTCCGTGTCGACGCATTCGTCAGCATCGAGCACGCTCCGCCTCGCCGTCGCACGCGGATTCAGCCTGATCGAACTGCTCGTGGTCGTCGTCATCGTCGGCGTGATCGCGCTCGCCGCGACGTTGTCGATCGTCGGCGGCGCGCAACGACAGCTTCAACGCGAGGCCGAGCGCTTTCAGGCGCTGGCTGGCCAGGCCTGCGAGCAGGCTGAGCTCGGCGGCCGCGAAATCGGCATCGTCGTCGCGAGCACGGGCTATTCGTTCCTGCTGCTCGCCGGCTCCGACTGGCAGGATTTTCCGGACGACGCCGAGTTGCGCCGGCGCAGCTGGTCGGACGGCATGCGCGTCGAGCTCTCGCGCGAAGGACGCGGCGTCGATCTCTCCGCCGCGACCGGCACCACGCCCGAGATCGTCTGCTTCTCGTCCGGCGAGCTGACGCCGTTCGCGCTCACGCTTGCGCTCGGCGATGCGCCGCGCTATCGCGTGAGCGGCCGTGAAGACGCGACGCTGAAGACCGAGCGCGTCGGAACGACACGATGAACGCGAATCGCGGTGGATTCACGCTGATCGAGGTGCTCGTCGCGCTCGCGGTCGTCGCGCTCGCACTGCTCGCCCTTTCGCGCACCGCGGCGATGCAGGTACGCGACTTCGACGCGTTGCGCGAGCGCACGCTCGCCGGCTGGATCGCCGCGAATGTGCTGACCGAGACGCGGCTCGCCGTGTCGCTGCCCGCGACAGGCCGCAGCGACGGGCGCGTCGAGCTCGCCGCGCGCACCTGGCGCTGGACGCGCGACGTGAGCGGCACGCAGGATCCGGGGATCCGGCGTGTCGACGTCCAGGTGTTCGCGGGCGGTGCAAGCGATCCGTCGGCGAGCCTGAGCGGATTCGCGGGAACGGCGGTGCAGCCTTGAGACGATTCTTCAAGTCGCGCGCGTCCTGGCCGGCAAGACGCGGGTTTTCGCTGCTCGAGGTGCTTGTCGCGCTCGCGGTATTCGCCGCGCTCGCGGCCGCAGCGTACGGCGGACTCGCACAGGTCGCGCGCACCCGGGGCGCGCTGGCCGCGCAGCAGGACCGATTCGCCTCGGTCTTGCGCGCGGTGTCGGCGTTCGAGCGCGATCTGCGCCAGGCCGTGTCGCGGCCGGTGCGCGGCAACGGCCGCGGCGACGAGATTCCCGCGCTGATCGGCGCGGCGGATCGCATCGAGCTGACGCGACTCGGTTTCGCGAACCCGCGCGCCGAGCCGCGCAGCAATCTCGAGCGCGTCGCCTATGCGATCGATGCACGGCGGCTCATGCGCGGCCGCTATGCCGTGCTCGATCGCGCGCCGGATTCGGCGCCGGCGGCGACGATGCTGTGCGATCGCGTGGATGCGTTGCGCCTGCGTTACCTCGGCGGCGACGGCGTCTGGCGCGATGTCTGGCCGCCCGCGCAGGCGCCGGCCGGTGCTCCGTCCGGCACGCAGATCGTCGAATTGCTGCCGCGTGCGGTGGAGTTCCGCGTCGACATCGCCGATGTCGGCGAAGTGCGGCGTCTGGTCGAGCTGCCGTCGACGATTTCCGCGCACGCCCCGCCATGAACGGACGTCCGAACCGACAGCGCGGCATCGCACTGCTGATCGCATTGCTGACGGTCGCGCTTGCCGCGGTGCTGATCGCCGGCCTCCTCGATCGCGGCGAGCTCGCGCTCGCGCGCACGCGCAACGCGCTGCGCGGC
>DAISJF010000306.1:0-3499 GCA_036821625.1 Rhodanobacteraceae bacterium | reverse complement strand
CGGGCAGGAAGCCGATGTCCTCGCCGACCGAGACCGTCGCGCGCGTCATGATGATCTCGCGATAGCGCTGCTGATCCATGACCTGGGCGAGGCCTGCGGCGAGCGCGAGCAGCGTCTTGCCGGTGCCGGCGGTGCCGAGCAGCGTGACGAAGTCGATCTCGGGATCCATCAGCGCGTTGAGTGCGAAATTCTGCTCGCGATTGCGCGCCGAGATGCCCCACACCGTGTGCGATCCGCTGCGGTAATCGTCGACGATCTGCAGGATCGCCTTGTTGCCGTCCAGCCGCAGCACGCGCAGCTCGACGTCGTCTTCGCCCGGCAGGTAGAGGCTCTGATTCGGATACCAGACTTCGTCCTTGCGGCGCTTGACCTCGTAGAACGTGTGGCCGCGCTCGGACCACGAACGCAGCTCGCCGTGCCGGTCCCAGAAATCGCTCGGCAACTCGGCGAGGCCCGTGTAAAGCAGGTTGAAGTCGTCCAGCGCGCGATCGTTTTCGTAGTCCTCCGCGGCGATGCCGTAGATCGTCGCCTTGATGCGCAGGTTGATGTCTTTCGAGACGAGCGCAATCGGCTCCTTCGGGCGCTGTTCGCGCAGCGCGAGAATCGAAGCGAGGATCTGATTGTCCGGCAGCAGTCGCTTGCCGCTCTTGGATGGTGCGGCGCTGAGCGACGATGCCTGGAAGTAGAGCCGGCCGTTGCGCGCGCTGCGGTCGAGCTGCAGACCGTGCGGATGCTTGAGCTCGACGCCGTCCTCGATGTGGCGACCGTTGCCGTTCTCGATCAGCTCGTTGATGAAGCGGCTGACCTGTCGCGCATTGCGTGCGGTTTCCGATGTGCCTTTCTTTGCCGCGTCGAGCTCTTCGAGAACCGTCATCGGCAGGAACACGTCGTGCTCCTCGAAACGGAACAGCGCGGTCGGGTCGTGCATCAGCACGTTGGTATCGAGCGCGTAGATGCGCTTGCCTCGGGTCATTGAGGGCTCTCGTTACGGCGGAGGAGGGAGCGCGTGCGGCGCAGGCCGCGGCTGGAAAAACGCGATGAATAACAGACGTGGGTGACGATCACTGGCGGGTCAGTCGCTCCAGCACTTTCTGCGCATGGCCGGGCACGCGCACACCGCGCCACTCTTCGATGATGCGGCCGTCCGCGTCGACCAGAAACGTCGAGCGGATCACGCCGATGTGCGCTTTTCCGTACAGCACTTTCTCGCCGATCACGTCAAACGCGCGACACCAGGTTTCGTCGGTGTCGGCGACGAGCGGAAACGGGAGGTTGAGCTTGGCACGGAATTTCTCGTGCGAGGCGACGCTGTCGCGCGAGACGCCGACGATCTCTGCGCCGGCCTTCCTGAATTTCGGATAGAGATCGCGGAAGTCCTGCGCTTCGAGCGTGCAGCCCTGCGTCATGTCCTTCGGGTAGAAATAGATCACGAAGGGCTTGCCGGCGAGATCGGCCAGCTTGAACGGGCTGCCGTCCTGCAGCGTGCCTTTGAGCCTGGGTACCTTGTCGCCGACTTCGAGCATTGTCAGAACTTCATAGGATCCATGATCGCGTCGAGATTGAGCCCGTCGCAGAATTCGAGGAAATCGTCGCGCAGCGCGGCGATGTGCATCGTGTTCGGAATGCCGATCGTGATCTGCGCCGAGAACATGTCGGCGCCGGTCTGCATCGCGCGGTAGCGCGTCGAATGCAGCTGCTCGATCGTGATGCCCTGTCGCGCGAAGAATTCTGCAAGCTGGAACAGCACTCCCGGCTTGTCCGCGGCGACGACTTCGACGACATAAGGCAGCAGGTTCGACTGCTGCTGCTTCGCGCCGGTGCGGAAGTGCACGAGACGTATTTCGCCGTCGCGCTCGAGGCGCGCCAGCGCGTTCTCGAGCTTTGCGATCGCATCCCACGAACCCTGCGCCAGCGCGAGCACGGAAAGATCGCTGCCGAGCGAAGCGACGCGCGCCTCCGCAAGATTGCAGCCGCAGTCGGAAATGCGCTTGCTGATTGCGACCAGCGGCGAATGGTTGGCGGCGCCGAAGGCGCTGATCAGGAGGTAGTTTTCGTTCGCGGCGGGACGCGGCGCACTTTCGCCCGGGGTTTGCTTTCCTGCCGGCTTCACGATTCCGTTGACCCTGTCGACGTCGGCATCGTCCACCGATGCCAAGCAGCTCAGAATACTTGCCGCTGCCGGGGGTAGCAAGTAACATCCGGCGCCTCGCAAGTCATTGAATTCCCGCCTTGGCTCTTTCCGGCAGCATCTGTGCATTGGCCACGCCGTTCGCCGCGCGCGACGAGGCGCCGGACCTCGACGCCTGCGGTCGGCTCATCGATTACCAGCTTGCCGGCGGCACGCGCGCGATCGTCATGGCGGGCTCGACCGGTGAAGCGGCGGCGCTGGACGAACACGAATATTCCGCACTGCTCGAGTTCGCCGTCGCGCATATCGGCGGACGCGTTCCGGTGCTCGCCGGCACCGGACTTTCCGCGACGCGCAAGACCATCGCGCAAACGCAACGCGCACGCGCCGCAGGCATCGATATCGCGCTGGTCGTGACGCCGGCCTACGTGCGTCCGACGCAGGAAGGTCTGTACCGCCACTTCTGCGAGGTCGCCGATCACGGTGGTCTGCCGGTCGTGCTCTACAACGTTCCGAGCCGCACGTCGTGCGATCTATTGCCCGAGACCGCCGCGCGTCTCGCGGTGCACGGCAACATCATCGGCATCAAGGAAGCGCGCGCGGAACCCGAACGCATGCAGGCGTTGCTGCCGCTGGCTAGCGAGCGCTTCGTCGTGCTTTCGGGCGACGATCCGACTTTCGCGCGCGCGATGCTGGCAGGCGCCGCTGGCGTGATCTCGGTCGCAGCGAACGTAGCACCCGCCGATTTCGGGGCGCTCTGCGATCGTTGCGCGGCGGGTGACGCGGCCGGCGCAGAATCGCTCGATCGGCGCCTGCGCCCGCTCTACGATTTCCTCGGCGTCGAGCCCAATCCAATTCCAGTGAAGTGGTGTCTGGCGCAGCTCGGCATCGGCGGCCCCGGAGTCCGGTTGCCGCTCGTGCCGCTTTCGCAGGCGCACCATGCCCGCGGGCGGGACCTTCTGATTCGGCTGGGATTAATCGAGGCCGCGCGCGCGGTCAGTTAGACTACGGCCACGAACCTATGGGAACCGACACGTGATACGGGACATCCGAGCCCTTGCGCTATCCCTGGCCGCAGGCTGCCTCCTGGCAGGCTGTGGCTGGTTCCATTCGCACCGGCACGACAACGACTACAAGACGGGCGTCCAGGAGCGGCCGATGGAAGTCCCGCCGGATCTCGACAAGCCCAATACGACCGGAGCGCTCGTGATCCCGGAAGCCGGCACGGCCGCGGCGCCTGCGGCCTCGGGCGAGGCGGCACCGACCGCCGTCCCAGGCGCCGCCGCCGCACCCGCAACGGCGGCCCAGGCCGCCGCACCGGTCGCCACGGCGCCGGCATCGGCAGTGGTCATGACGGGCGGCGCATTGCAT
>DAISJF010000305.1:0-3509 GCA_036821625.1 Rhodanobacteraceae bacterium | reverse complement strand
GTGCAGCAGCAGCTCGGCGACGGCGTCGTGCGCACGATCGCGCTCGGCTCGACCGACGGCCTGAAGCGCGGCCTCATCGCCGAGAACACCGGTGAAGGCATCAAGGTGCCGGTCGGCGAAGCGACGCTCGGCCGCATCATGGACGTGCTCGGCACTCCGATCGACGAGCGCGGCCCGATCGGCGAGAAGGAACGATGGGTCATTCACCGTGCGGCTCCCGCGTACGACGAGCAGGCGGCCGCGAACGAACTGCTCGAGACCGGCATCAAGGTCATCGATCTGGTCTGCCCGTTCGCAAAGGGCGGCAAGATCGGCCTCTTCGGCGGCGCCGGCGTCGGCAAGACCGTCAACATGCTCGAGCTCATCAACAACATCGCGACGCAGCACTCGGGCCTTTCCGTGTTCGCCGGCGTCGGCGAGCGCACGCGCGAAGGCAACGATTTCTATCACGAGATGATCGAAGCCGGCGTCGTCAAGCTCGACAACATGAAGGAATCGAAGGTTGCGATGGTGTACGGCCAGATGAACGAGCCGCCGGGTAACCGCCTGCGTGTCGGGCTCACCGGCCTCACCATGGCAGAGTATTTCCGCGACGAGAAGGACGCTTCGGGCAAGGGCCGCGACGTGCTCTTCTTCGTCGACAACATCTACCGCTACACGCTGGCCGGCACGGAAGTGTCCGCGCTGCTCGGCCGCATGCCCTCGGCAGTGGGTTACCAGCCGACGCTCGCCGAAGAAATGGGCGTGCTGCAGGAGCGCATCACGTCGACGAAGACCGGCTCGATCACGTCGGTGCAGGCCATCTACGTGCCCGCGGACGACCTCACCGACCCTTCGCCGGCGACGACGTTCTCGCATCTCGACGCGACCGTCGTGCTCTCGCGCAACATCGCGGCGCTCGGCATCTATCCCGCGGTCGATCCGCTCGACTCGACCTCGCGCCAGCTCGACCCGAACGTGATCGGCAACGAGCACTACGACACCGCGCGCCGCGTGCAGGGCATGCTGCAGCGCTACAAGGAGCTCAAGGACATCATCGCGATCCTCGGCATGGACGAGCTCAGCGAGGAAGACAAGTCGACCGTCGCGCGCGCGCGCAAGATCGAGCGCTTCTTCTCGCAGCCGTTCCACGTCGCCGAAGTGTTCACGGGCTCGCCCGGCAAGTACGTCTCGCTCAAGGAGACGATCCGCGGCTTCAAGATGATCTGCGACGGCGAGTGCGATCATCTGCCCGAGCAGGCGTTCTACATGGTCGGCGGCATCGACGAGGCCTTCGAGAAGGCCAAGGCGATGGAGAAGAAGGCGGCGTGATCAAGAGCCGGGAATGGAGAATTGGGAATAGGGAATCGGCAAAACATCGCGCTCAGTCTCTCTTTTCCACCATTCCCTAATCCCGATTCCCCATTCCCGTCGAGCGAGCGAAGCGAGAAAGACACATGGCCACAATCCGCTGCGACATCGTCTCCGCCGAGGAAGAAATCTTCCACGGCGAAGCGCAACTCGTCGTCGCCACCGGCGAGGAAGGCGAGCTGGGCATCGCGCCGCGTCACGCGGCGCTGATCACGCGGCTCAAGCCCGGTCAGGTGCGCGTGCTTCTCGAGAACGGCGAGGAGCTGTTCTTCTACGTCTCGGGCGGCATCCTCGAGGTGCAGCCGAGCGTCGTGACGGTGCTGGCCGACACGGCGCTGCGTGCGAAGGATCTCGACGAAGCGGCCGCGCGCCGCGCCAAGGAGGAAGCCGAGCGCATCCTGGCCAATCGCACGGACGCGCTCGAAGTCGCGCAGGCGCAGGCGCAGCTCGCGCAGGCCGCCGCCCAGTTGCAGGCACTGGAACGTCTGCGGCGCAGCCTCAAGCACTGAGCCCGCCGCCACGGCAGGATCCCGAAACGCCGACCTCCGTGTCGGCGTTTTTTCTTTGTGCATGCCTGCACTTTCGATGGAACGGGCGCCGCTTCTCGGCACGGGACGGCTCCGCCGCGTAAAGGAAGCACGCTCGCTTCCCTTCGCCGGCGCGGTTTCGTATCCTGATTGCCAGGGGTTTTTCCGCATCGATTTGTACAACGGCGCTCGACGCCTGCGGAAGCCCGCTCGACCCACGTCGACGGACTCGCTACATGCGCCTCCAAAGCATCTGGGACGAACGCTGGCTCGCCAGTCGGAAGGACGCTTCGTTCGATCGGATCGATCGCCGATCGAATCTCTCCTATGACCAGTTCGTCGACGAATATGTCAGGGCGAAGCGTCCGGTCATCATCACGGACGGGGCCAAGAACTGGAACGCGCTGAAGGACTGGAACCTCGAGTTCTTCAAGGACCGGTTCGGCGACGTCGTGCTGCCGAAGAACGGCCAGCGCGTCAGCGACATGATCGACGAGATGCTCGGCTCGACCAGCGAGAAGCCGAGCTCGTACGCGTTCAGCATGTCGATTCCGAAGCTGTTCCCCGAGCTCCTGCCCGACATCGAGCCGATTCCGAGCTACTGGAAGCCGAACTGGCTCGACGATCCGACGCTGATGCCGCGCGTGCCCGAGCACAAGCTGCACCAGATCACCGGCCTCGAAGTGAACATCGGCGGCGCGCACGCGGTGTTTCCGTTCATCCACTATGACGATCTGTGGACGCAGACCTTCGTCACGCAGGTCTACGGGCGCAAGGAGTGGGTGCTCTATCCGCCCGACCACACGGCATACCTGTATCCGCAGGAGCGCGGCGGCAATTTCTCGAGGATGCCGTTCAAGGACGGCGTCGATCTCGATGAATTCCCGCTGTTCGAAAAGGTCAAGCCGATCCGCTTCTGCATCGAGCCCGGCGAGATGTTCTACAACACGCCGGGCTGGTGGCACACGACGCGCGCGCTGACGCATTCGATCGCTGTCGTGCTGAGCACCGCGAGCGCTCCGATCTGGTCGAGGATGACCTGGGAAGTGTTCAAGGCCGGCCTCAGGCATCACAAGTGGTACAAGGCGCCTGTCGCCGCGACGTATTACGCATCCTGCATGACCCGGTTCCGGATCGCGCGGGCGCTCAAGGGTGAACCCGCCTGACCGGACAACGCCTGCGCAGGGGAAATCCAGAAGCGCTCTCGCTTCCCGGCATTCCGTTTCAGACCTTCGCGTCCGACTCAACGGCGTCGCGTTCCGCGACTTCGATGCGCCCGGCGAAAGGCGGCGCGCATTAATTCACGTGGCAATGCGATGAATTCCTGATTCGAGCGGAATCGGCGTGTCGCGCGCGCCGTGCGGGCTTTTGCGCCGTCCGGCGCTGACGACGCCATCACATCCACGACGTCGCACGCGTGGCAGTATCGACGGCCCATCCCGGACAGCGAACGACATGCCCCGGCTCGTGCATGCCCTGCTGCTGACGGTTTTCGCCGCGGGCTCGCTGCGCGCGCAAAATGCGGTCACGCTGACGGGCGACACCCTCGTGGCCTCGCCTGCCGACGCGGTGCGGGTGGCACCGATGGACATGCCGGTCCCGACGTATCGATCGGCGATTCACCCGCGAGGG
>DAISJF010000304.1:0-3522 GCA_036821625.1 Rhodanobacteraceae bacterium | reverse complement strand
GCTCGAACGCGCGCGGCCGACGCACATCGCCGTCGCGTTCGACGAATCGCTGACGACGTCGTTCCGCAACGAGATCTATCCCGAATACAAGGCGCATCGCGAGCCCGCGCCGCCTGATCTCATGGCGCAGTTCGCGCTGTGCAAGGAGGTCGCCGCGGCGCTCGGCGTGACCGTGCTGGCCGATGCGAAGTACGAGGCGGACGATCTGATCGGCAGCGCGCTCATGGCATTGCGCATGGCGGGATTCCGCGGCGTGATCGTCTCGGCCGACAAGGACTTCGGACAGCTGATCGGCGCCGACGACGAGCAGTGGGATCCGCAGCGCAACCAGCGCTGGGACACGCATGGCGTGAAGGCGCGACTCGGCGTGCGTCCCGAGCAGGTCGCGGACTACCTCGCGCTGACCGGCGACAGCGTCGACAACATTCCCGGCGTGCCCGGCATCGGACCGAAGACCGCGGCGATCCTGCTGCACCATTTCGGCACGCTCGACGCGTTGCTGGAGCGTGCCGAGGAAGTCGCGTTCCTGCGTACGCGCGGCGCCGCGGCCGCGGCGTTGCGCCTGCGCGAGCACGCCGAGAGCGCGCGCCTGTCGCGTCTGCTCAGCGTGATCGCGCTCGATGCGCCGGTGCCGCTGGGGGCCGACGCCTACGCGCTGCGTCGAATGGATGCGAGTGCCGTCGAAACGCTGTTCGACCGGCTCAAGCTCGGCCCGCTGACGCGCGCGCGCGTGCGCGCGCTTTCGGGAGCGAACGCAACGCCGGCATCAGCCGCCTGACGGCGCGCCGTTCGACGGCTGCGTCGACTCGACGCCGCCCTGGACGTTGTCGAAGAGCGCGGCATGCCGTGCCGGTGCCGATGCGGCCGGAGTCGAGGCCTGCGTCGGAATCCCGCTCTCGTTCCACGCGAAGCGCAGATCGCTCCGGAACACGCGCTCGCCTTCGAGCTTCGAAGCGTCCTTGACGACGCCGTACGCGTCGTAATCGTTCTTCTGGCTGTTGGCGATGAAGTAGAGCCCGTCGCCGTCGATCGCGCCGTACGTCGGAATCCCGAACGCGGCGTTGGATACGTCGAGCGGCGTCGCCGACAGGATCTTGCGTCCGTCCTTGTCGAGCTTGAGGCGCATCACGCGCTTGGGCGACATCCCGTTCTCGATCACGACCAGCGTGCCTTCGTACCAGTAGAGGCCGTCGACGCCGCCGAGCACGAGCTTGTCCGCGGCATAGTCGAGATCGAACGCCTTGCCCGCGGCGAGATCGACGCCGAACACGCCGAGCGCGTAGTCGGCGAAGTAGAGCCGCTTGCCGTCGTCGCTGACGGCGAGGCCGCGGATGCTGGTCAGCCTCGGATTCTCGACCATTGGCTTCAGCGAGCCCGCGTCGAACCGGTAGATGATGTTGCGCAGGCCGTCCGCCGCGAACACCTGGCCGTTCCTGCCGACCGCGATGCTCGACAGCGTGTGCGGCTGGCTGTCGGGTGCAAGCAGATATTTGTTGAGCAGCTTGCCGGTCGAGAGCCTGAACTTGAACACGCCGGCCTTGCCGTAGTCGTCCTGCCTGAAGCCCTTGAAGTAGACCGACGAGGTGCTCGCGACGTACAGCGCATCGCCGGCCGGATCGGCCGCCATCGCATAGACGCTCCAGAGACCATTGTCGGGTCCGGACGCGATGAAATCCTCGAGCTTGCCGTCCTTGCCGACGCGGTAGATCTTGCCTTCGCGCACGCTGCCGGCGAGGAACGCCTTGCGCGCCGGATCATAGGCGAGCGACTCGAACATGTAGTCGCCTTTCGGCAGCGTGAACGCGACCTTGCCCTCGCCGAACGGTTTCATGTTCGTCTTCAGGCTGTCGACGAGGAAGTTCCACAATTTCGTGTTGTTGACCTTTGCGAACGCCGCGTTGTCGGCGAGGTCGTAGCCGAAGCCCTGGCGCTGCATCTCGAGCAGCACGTCGTAGGTCTTGGCGCTGTCGCCTTCCTGCGCGTACACGCTGGCCAGCGCGAGCTTGAGCTCGCCGGTGTTCGGCATCAGCGCGGTCAGGCGCTGGAGCGACCACACCAGACGTTGCAGGTCCCCGCTCTGCTTGTAGATCGCGGCCAGCCGGTATAGCGCCGAGGGCACCTGCACGCCCTTGATCTGCGACTCGGAGAGCGAATGCGGATCGGGGCCGCCGGCCTGGGCCTTGGGCTGCATCTGCGCCTGCGCGAGCATCGCGAACAGGGCAAGCGCGGCGGAGCAGAGGATTCTCTTGATCTTCATCGGGGTTACCTAGGATGCTTGGGCAGGCCGGGCCGCATGCGCCGTGCGGCGCGAGATGATGCGCTGGCCGGACTCCCTGCCACGGAACTTACGACGGGACAGCCGCTCAAGATGACGGAAACCGAAACGCTTTGCAACGGCAAGTGGCTGCGCCTGAAACGTCGCGGTCGCTGGGAATTCGCCGAGCGCGTCAACGCGGGAGGCGGCGTGATCGTCGTCGCGGTGACGGACGAGGACAAGCTGCTGCTGGTCGAGCAATACCGCGCCGCGGTCGAAACCCGCACGATCGAGATGCCGGCCGGGCTCGTCGGCGATCTCGCGCACAGCGCCGACGAGCACGCGGTCGAGGCCGCGCGCCGCGAGCTGCTCGAGGAAACCGGCTACGAAGCCGGTCGCTTCGAATTCCTGATGGCGGGGCCTTCGTCGTCCGGCATGAGCAACGAGATCATGGCGTTCGTGCGCGCGTACGATCTCGTCCGCGTCCACGCGGGCGGCGGCGACGATACCGAGGACATCGTCGTGCACGAAGTGCCGCGCTCGGATGCGCCGCGCTGGCTGCTGCAGAAGATCCGCGAAGGATTCTCGGTCGATCCGAAGATGTTCGCCGGGCTCTATTTCCTCGATCACGGCGAAACGTTGTTTCGCGTCGGAACGGCTGGAGCTTGAGCCTTTTCGCAATTCCTAAGTCAGGACCCAGATCGCAAGGGCCTGCCAGAGCAGGAGCAGCGCCATCGCGGCCATGACGAGCCAGGTCAGCGTCATGCCGATGGCGCGACCCGGAGTCAGTCCGGGCGAGCTCGACAAACCGAACGCGTGCAGCAGACGCCCGACGATCAGCGTGCAGCCGAAAAGGTGCAGCAGCAGCGGCACGGTCTGGTTGAGCTCGAGGATCAGCAGCAGGAGCAAGGCCAGCGGCACATATTCGGCGGCATTCGCGTGAACGCGGATCCGCCGCGCGAGCAAGGCGTCGCCGCCGCTGCCGATGCCGATTCCGAGCGCGCGCCGGCGCAGCGTCACGCGCACGGCGAGTATCACGATCAGCAGCGCGGTCAAGGCGGCGTAGATACCGGTGATACGCATCGGGTGACTCCTCGGTCAGGTGCTCGGCTTGATCTTCTGCGGGATGACGCGGTCTCCGCGCTGGACTCCGGTGACTTCGACTTTTTTCACGGGGATGGTGCGATAGATGACGCGCACATCGCCGACCGCGGGATGCTCGGGGTCTCCCGCGTAGAGCGTGCCGTTGACTTCGCGGAAGCTGATGG
>DAISJF010000303.1:0-3535 GCA_036821625.1 Rhodanobacteraceae bacterium | reverse complement strand
AATGGTAATCCTGAACCAGGATAACCGGATTGTCAGTAGTGGCTTCCTCAGAGACGGCCTGGGCGAATCGTGCATTAATCGCGGCATAGTAGTTCCAATCCGACGAGCGGAACGTGGGCCGGACGTGGGCGATATGACACAAGGGCCAGAGACCTTCGTTTGCAAATCCGCAGTAGTAACCGGCCTCCTCTTCTGAGGTTATCCATACGCGGCGAATCTCATACGCGGGATGCTCCGGTGGCACTCCGACATGGCTGCGCTTGTCCACGGCATCCCGATCGGCCGATCCGTTGCCATGTGCGATCCATACCCCGGAACACGCACGCATGACTGGCTCCAGCGCTGCGACCAATCCGCTGGTGTCGTTCCTGCCGCTGATCATCCTGTTCGGCATCTTCTATTTCATGCTGATCCGCCCGCAGATGAAGCGCGCCAAGGAGCAGCGCGCGATGATCTCGGCGCTGGCCAAGGGCGACGAGGTGCTGACCAACGGCGGCCTGCTCGGCCGGATCGAGGACATCGCCGATCAGTTCGTCACGCTCGAGATCGCACCGAACATCGTCGTCAAGCTCCAGAAGCAGGCGATCTCCGCGGTGCTGCCGAAAGGCACGCTGAAGGCGTCCTCCTAGTTTGCCGCGGGCAGCAGAAGCCGCCGGGAACGCTCCGGCTGCCGTCGCGGTCGCAACAGACCCAAGATCGATAGACCGACTGCCGGGCGGTCCTTTCACCCGGCTACGCAAGTCCTGATGACATGAACGATTTTCCACGTTGGAAATATGTGCTGGTCGCCGTGCTGCTGGTGCTCGGCGTCCTCTACGGCGTTCCGAACCTGTTCCCGCAGCAGCCCGCGCTGCAGATTTCCGCGAATCGCGGCGCGACGATCGACGATGCCCTCAAGGAAAAAGCGCAGGGCGTGCTCGAAAAGGACAAGATTCCGTTCCAACGCATCGAGCTCGCCGGCGAACACATCGTCGTGCGCTTTGCCGGCGTCGACGACCAGAGCAAGGCTTCCGACGCGCTGCGCGCCGATCTCGGCGATTCGTACATCGTCGCGCTGAACCTTGCCTCGACCGTGCCGGCATGGATGCGCGCGATCGGCGCGAACGCGATGCCGCTCGGCCTCGATCTCCGCGGCGGCGTGCATTTCCTGATGCAGGTCGACGACAAGGACGTGATGGAGAAGCAGCTGCAGCGCTACGGTGACGACATTCGCGCCGCGCTGCGCGAGAAGAACATCCGCTACCAGTCGGTCGGGCGCGGCGGACCCGGCATCGTCGTGCAGCTGCGCAGCGCGGAGGATCGCGATGCGGCGCTGACGGCGATCCAGGCCAAGATCCCGGATATCACGATCGCGGTCGGACAGACGGTCGGCGACGCGTACACGCTGAACGCGAGCGTCAAGGACACGCGCATCAAGGAAATCGCGCAGAACACGATCCGCCAGAACGTCGCGACGCTGCGCAACCGCATCAACGCGCTCGGCGTCGCCGAGCCGCTGATCCAGCAGCAGGGCGACACGCGCATCGTCGTCGAGCTCGCCGGCGTGCAGGATCCGGGCGAGGCGAAGAAGATCCTCGGCACGATCGCGACGCTCGAATACCACGCGGTCGACGAAAGCGTCACGAATCCGTACGAGGCGGAGAAGACCGGCGTCATTCCGCCGGACAGCCGCCTTTATCACCGGCGCGAGCGCGGCGCGGACGGAAAACCCATTCCGATCGTGCTCAAGAAAAAGGTCATCGTCAGCGGCGACGAGATGGTCGACGCTTCGAGCGCGCCCGATCCGCAGTCGGGATCGCCGGCCGTGTCGGTCGTTCTGAACGCCGCGGGCGGCCGCAAGATGCTCGACTTCACGACGCAGAACGTCGGCAAGCCGATGGCGGTCGTCTACATCGAGCGCACGCCCGAAACGAAGATCATCGACGGCAAGGAAGTGCGCAGCGCCAAGACCACCGAGGAAGTGATCAACAGCGCGACGATCCGCGGCGTGTTTTCGAACCGGTTCCAGACCACCGGTCTCGCCAGCAACAAGGAAGCCTCCGATCTCGCGCTGCTGCTGCGCTCGGGCTCGCTGGCCGCGCCGATCGACATAGTCGAGGAACGCGTGATCGGCCCGTCGATGGGCCAGGACAACATCGAAAAGGGCATCAAGGCGGTCATGCTCGGCCTCGCCGCGGTGCTCGTGTTCATGGCGTTCTACTACTGGCTGTTCGGCCTGATTGCCGACGTGGCGCTCTTCCTCAATCTCGTGATGCTGCTCGCGATCATGTCGGCGATCGGCGTGACGCTGACGATGCCCGGCATCGCCGGCATCGTGCTGACGCTCGGCATGGCGATCGACGCGAACGTGCTGATCTGCGAGCGCATCCGCGAGGAATTGCGCAACGGCTCGACCCCGCTCGCGGCGATTCGAGCCGGTTACGACAAGGCCTGGGCCACCATTCTCGACGCGAACGTGACTCACCTGCTCGCCGCGCTCGCGCTGATGACGCTCGGCTCCGGTCCGATCCGCGGCTTCGGCGTCACGCTCTTCATCGGTATTCTGACTTCGATGTTCACCTCGGTGACCGTGACGCATGCGATCACCAACCTCGTCCATAGCGGCCGCAAGTTGAAAGGCCTGTATGTCGGCGGCGGCTACGCGCGCGGAGCGGCCTGAACCATGGAACTTTTCCCGTCCAACAGCAGGGTCGACTTTCTCGGCTGGCGCAAGGTCTCGATCACGATCTCGATCATCCTGATGATCGCCTCGATCGCTTTGATCACGACGCGCGGGCTCAACTACGCGCTCGACTTCACCGGCGGCGTGCTGGTCGAAGTCACCTATGATCAGCCGGTCGAGATCGGCCAGGTCCGCGACGCGCTCGAAAAAGGCGGCATCCAGAACGCGCTGGTGCAGAGCCTCGGCGGCACGCGCGAAGTCTCGATCCGCCTGCAGCCCGAGGGCGACCAGAAGGACGCCGACAAGATCGCCGCCAACGTGCTGGACAAGCTCAAGGCCAGCCGTCCCGACGTGACGCTGAAGCGCCACGACTTCGTCGGTCCGCAGGTCGGCGAGGAGCTCAAGAGCGACGGCATGATCGCGGTGGTCTTCGTGATCATCGGGATCATGATCTACATCGGAATCCGCTTCGAGAAGCGCTTCGCGATCGCGGCGATCGCGAGCGAATTCCATGACACGATCCTGACGGTCGGCTTCTTCGCGCTGACCCAGCGCGAGTTCGATCTGACCGTGCTCGCTTCGGTGCTCGCCGTGGTCGGCTACTCGATCAACGACAAGGTCGTCGTATTCGACCGCGTGCGCGAGCTGTTCCGCCTGACGCGCAAGGCGGACCCGTACGAAGTCCTGAACCGCGCGATCAATCAGACGCTGTCGCGGACGATCATGACTTCGCTGACCACCGCGCTCTCGATGTTCGCGTTGTATTTCTTCGGCGGTCCGGCCGTGCACGGATTCGCGCTGACGATGCTGATCGGCATCGTGATCGGCACGCTGTCGTCGATTTTCTTCGCCAACCCGATCCTGTATTGGCTC
>DAISJF010000302.1:2110-3542 GCA_036821625.1 Rhodanobacteraceae bacterium | reverse complement strand
ATTTCGTGCTGGTGGGCGCGTTTGCCGGTTTCTACATCGTGCCGCTGTTCGCGCTGGTGCAGAGCCGCGCCGACAAGAGCGAGCTCTCGCGCATCATCGCCGGCAACAACATCGTCAACGCGCTCGCGATCGTCGCAGCGGCGGCGTTCGGCATCGGACTCGCCGCGGCCGGATGCACGATCCCGCAGATCTTCCTGATCACCGCGCTGCTCAACGCCGCGGTCGCGATCTACATCTACACGCTGGTGCCCGAGTTCCTGATGCGGTTCCTGTCGTGGATCCTGGTCAACCTGCTCTACCGCATCGACGTCGAGGGCGCCGACAACGTGCCCGAGAGCGGCGCCGCGCTGCTCGTCTCGAACCATGTCAGCTACATGGACGCGCTGATCGTCGGCGCGTGCGTGCGGCGGCCGGCGCGCTTCGTGATGTACTACAGGATCTTCAACATTCCGGTGCTGCGCTTCATCTTCCGCACCGCGAAGGCGATCCCGATCGCCGGTCGCAAGGAGAATCCGGCGCTGCTCGAGCGCGCATTCGAGGAGGTCGACAATACGCTCGCCGCGGGCGACCTCGTCTGCATCTTCCCCGAAGGCGGCCTGACGCGCGACGGCGACATCGCGCGGTTCCGGCCCGGCGTCGAACAAATCCTCGCGCAACGCCCCGTGCCGGTCGTGCCGATCGCGTTGCGCGGACTCTGGGGCTCGGTGTTCAGTCGGCGCGATTCGGCGCTTGGGCGCGCGCGATTGCCACGGCGATTCCGCGCGCGTCTCGAAGTCGCGATCGGTCCGGCGGTGCCATCCGCAGAGGCGAGCTCCGCCGTGCTCGAAGATCGCGTGCGCGCGCTGCGCGGCGAAAAGGCGTAAATTCAGGCTTCGGATTCAGCCGTCTTGGGGCGGCTGCGCGTTCCGATCGAGATGCACCGCGGCTGGGGAAGGCGCAGTGTCCGTCGCGGGCTTTGCGCTTTTTTCCGCAACTCTGCTGCGCGACGGAGGCCCTCATGGATACCGATGTACTGATCGTCGGTGCGGGTCCGACCGGACTCATGCTCGCGAACCAGCTGTGCCGCCGCGGCGTGCGCGTGCTGCTGATCGACCGGCACTCCGGACCGGCGCAGCAAAGCCGCGCGCTCGGCGTGCAGGCGCGCACGCTCGAGATCTACGAGAAGCTCGGCATCGTGTACCGCGCTCTGGAGCTCGGCAAGCGCGGCACGGGCGCGAACATGTGGGCGCAGGGCGTGCGCAAAGGACGCGTCGGACTCGGGGACGCCGGAAGGAAGGTCACGCCGTACCCGTACATTTTGATCCTGGGCCAGGACGACAACGAGCGCATCATGGGCGCGCACCTCACTGAGCTCGGTCAGTCCGTGCAGTGGAACACGGAACTGATCCAGCTCGATCAAGCGAATCTCTTCCTCATGCCGCTGGATATGCGC
>DAISJF010000302.1:0-2100 GCA_036821625.1 Rhodanobacteraceae bacterium | reverse complement strand
AGTTGATCCAGCTCGATCAAGAGGCCGATCGCGTGGCGGCGACGCTGAAGATGCCGGACGGATCGACGCGGACGATCGCCGCCGCCTGGGTCGGCGGCTGCGACGGCGCGCGCAGCGCAGTGCGCGACCTCAACGGCATCGGATTTCCGGGCGCGCCGTACGAGCACGTGTTCTTCGTCGCCGACGTCGAGATGACCGGCACGATGGTCGCCGACGAAGTGAACATCTATCTCTGGCGTTCCGGGTTCCATCTCTTTTTCCCGATGCGCGGCCAGGATCACTGGCGCATCGTCGGCATCGTCCCGCCGGAGCTGCGCGACGACGACAACCTCGGATTCGACGCGGTCGTGCCGTCGCTGCGCGGCGAAGCCGGTTCCGCGCTGTCGTTCAAGGGCTGCAGCTGGTTCTCGACATACCGGATCCATCATCGCGCAGCCGCGCGCTTTCGCGATCGCCGCTGTTTCCTGCTCGGCGACGCGGCGCACATTCACAGCCCGGTCGGGGCGCAAGGCATGAACACGGGACTCCAGGACGCCTACAACCTGGCCTGGAAACTCGCGCTCGTCGTGCAGGGCACCGCCGATGCCGCATTGCTCGATACGTACGAGCAGGAGCGCGTTCCGATCGCCCAGCGTCTGCTGCGCACGACCGACCGCGGATTCAAGCTCATCGTTTCCGATAATCCGCTGGCGGGTCTGATGCGCACGGAAGTGATCGCGCGGATCGCCGCCTTCGCGATGACCCGCAAGCGCATCCAGGCTGCGGCGTTTCGTCTGGTGTCCCAGACCGGCATCCACTATCGCTGGAGTCCGCTGTCGGTCAGCAGCGAGCATCTTCCGGACGAGGCGCCGCAAGCCGGCGATCGTTTTCCGTGGCTGAAGCTCAGTTTGCAGGCGGGTGGCCGGGTCGAGGATCTGTTTCAGGCGCTCGACGACACGCACTTCCATCTGCTCGTGTTCGGCCAGGCGCTGCCCACGGCCGGCATGCCCGATCGAAGCGAGCTGCTGCGGATCCACGTGATCCCGCAGGAGCCCGGCAACGAAGCCGAGCTGGCGCGCGTGTCGATTCCGCTTCCGTCGTTCTATCTGTTGCGACCCGACGGACACGTCGGGCTCTGCGGCGCCCGCCTCGATGCGAGCGCCGTGCAGGGTTATGTCACCGGTGCGCTGCGTCTCCACCGATGACGGCATGGCCGCTTTCGAATCCGTCGCAGAAGACCGTGTCGGGCTGAGCGCATCCGAGCCCGAGCTGGATTTCGTAGGCGCCGAGATCGAGGGGCCCGAACGCATTAGGAACGTCGGGCAGGTCCACCGTGCGCGAATGCCGGTCCAGATCGACGCCGGTACCTGCCGGCGCGAAGTCGACGCCGAGCGAACCCGGCTGCAGGTGATAGTCGCCGTTCGCCGCGTCGACGAACGACGGCGCGCCCGCGATTATGTCGTCCGACGTCGGCAGCGTGCTGATATCGTTCGACAGCACGTCGAGCACCGTTACCCGGGTAGGGTCGCCGGGATAGTCCAGGGTCAGGACGCCGGGTTCATCGATGATGTCGTCGATGATCCGCACGACGACATCTTCGTTGTCCTCGGCATAGAAGACATAACCGTTGTCGATCGCATTGTGCGAGAGCGTGCAGTTGTAGACGTGCAAGGTGCCATTGACGAGATGCACGAGCTCGTGCCCGGTGTGGTTGTCGGCAATCACGCAATTGCTGAGCTCGATGCGGGAGCCGAAGTAGCCACCCGTATAGCCGGTCACGAGTGTTCCCGATTCCGAGCCGCGCAGGATCACGCGATCGCCGATCAGGACGCCGTCGTTGCCGACGAGAATTGCCGCGCCGCCGGTTGGCTGCGCGTTGCCGTCCGCGGCAATATTGCGGGACATCTCGTTGCACGGCGCGTCGGCTGCGCACGGAACTGCGCCGAGGTCGGTGGGCGACTCGGGTCCACAGGTATCGCTGCCGTTTAGATACACCAGCGAACCATTGTCCTGGCCGAGCGCGGTGTTCGTGTCCCAGTCCGCGTAGATTGCCGCTCCATCGGGCGCAACGTTGTCGTCGATCCGGTAGTCGAACAGGCACGCACGCGCGGTCGATATGTC
>DAISJF010000301.1:0-3545 GCA_036821625.1 Rhodanobacteraceae bacterium | reverse complement strand
GCGAGCATGACCGAGACGACCAGAAGGCCGCGGTTGGCGACTTCGCGATGGGTGGGTGCTGTCTGACTCATGATCTTCGTGGCTCGCATCTCTCGCCTCGCCCGCTCGCGGGAGAGGCCGCGCCGCGGGCGCGAGTGAGGGCTTGACTGGCCAGGCGCGCCACTCCGTCAACTGTCATCCGGCGACGCGCGTCGACTTCCCGCGCAACCGTGCGAAGCAGGATCTTCAGCGCAGCACGCTGCCGAGCGTGCTCGCGTGGCGCGTATACGCGTTGCGCCGGATGCGCCGCGCGACCTCGCGATAGACATGCGCCACCGCGCCGACTTCGTCTTCCACGAACGCTGTGGCGCTGCGGGGTGCCTGGGCGGACGCGATGCCGGGCTCCGGCGCTTGCCAGAAAGCCATCGTGGGTTCGATCGCAAATTCGTCCCTAAACATGATTCTCTCTCGCTTGTCTCTGTTTCGTCGCGCCGCTCAGGAACGGCCGGCGGACGCTTTTATTTCATCGATGTCTGCGCGACGCGCGCAGCGGGTTCCGCGCCGCCCTGCCAGCGCCCGAGGATCGAGTTCTGCCTGCCCGTATCGATCTGGACGACGGCGCTCATGCCGGCGCGCAGGATCATGCCGTCGTGGTTCGGCTCCTCGATCGCGATGCGCACCGGAATGCGCTGCACGATCTTGACCCAGTTGCCGGTCGCGTTCTGCGCCGGCAGCACCGAGAACTCGGCGCCCGACGCGGGGCTGATCGAGGCAACCCGCGCTTCCCATTTCTTGCCGGGAAACGTATCGACTTCGATCGACGCGTCCTGTCCGACCGCGACATGCGTGAGATCGGTTTCCTTGAAGTTCGCGTCGACCCAGAGCGTGGTCGCGACCAGCGGCATCGCGGCCTGGCCCATCGCAAGGAAATCGCCGGGCTGCAGCGTGGTCTTGCCGATCACGCCGTCCATCGGCGCGCGCACGACGGCATGCTCGAGATCGAGCCTGGCCTGCGCGAGCTGCGCGAGCGCGAGCTTGTAGCCGGCGAGCTGTTCGTCCGGCGTCTCGGGCAAGCCGCCCAGCATGTTCTGCGCCTTGCTCACGGCGGCGTTGTTCGAGTCCTGCTTCGCGCGCGCGGCGGCGAGATTGTTCGAGGCATCGTCGAGCTGCTGCTGCGCGACGAGGCCGCGCCCGCGCAGTTCCTGCATGCGCTGGAACTGCTGCTCCTTGTACTTGAGATCGGCGGCCGACGAACGCACGTCCGCTTGAGCCGAACGGTAGCCGCTGCGCGCCGCGTCGAGCAGGCTCTTCACCGAGTCGACCTGGGCCTGCATGCGCGCGACGGCGATCTGCAACGGTTCTGGATCGATGCGGAACAGCACGTCGCCCTTGCGGACGGGCTGGTTCTCGCGCGCATCGACTTCGACCACGCGGCCCGACACCTGCGGCGCGATCGTGACGCGGTCGGCCTGCACGTAGGCGTTGTCGGTCGACGCGAATCGGCCCGACGTCACGTACATGTATCCGGCGATCGCGAGCACGACGGCCGGTCCGCCGACCCACATCAGCGTGCGCGTCCACCGGCGTTTCGGCGCGGGTTTCGCGGGAGCGTCCTGCAACTCTGGCTGTTTGTCCGTCATGTCGTTTCCTTTCCTTCGTTGGCCGCCGCATCGAGCGCGGCCAGGTTCTCTTTCATCTTCGTGAGCGTCTGCATCAGCGTGTCGAGGTCGGCGCGCGGAATGCCGCGCAGCGCGTCGTCGCGCAATCCGGCCGCGATCACTTCCATCTCGTCGATGACCGCGTGCGCCTTCGGCGTCAGATACAGGCGCCAGCGGCGGCGATCTCCCGGATCGGCGCGGCGCTCGATGTAGCCGGCCTTCTCGAGCCGGTCTATCACGCGACCGACCGGGATCGGCTCCATGTCCAGATAATCGGCGAGCTCGCTCTGGCTGAGGCCTTCCTGGCGGCCCGTCGCCTTGAGCGCGCGCCACTGGGCGCGGGTGAGCTGGAGCCGCGTGGCACGGCGGTCAAAGTGCTTGCGGATCTGCCGCTGCGCGTCGTGCAGCAGATAGAACAGCGAGGTTTCGGCTGCCTGGGTCATCATGGCTGCATATATTATGTCCTAGGCAATATAATATCAATACCCAAGAGTACATTTACCTGATAAGCTCGAAAGTCTCGTAGAATGAAAGACTTGGAATGCAACGAGGACGGTCGATGATCGAAGTCGTGGAGGCCGACATCTCGACGTTGGCGCTCGATGCGATCGTCAATGCCGCCAACGAGACCTTGCTCGGCGGCGGTGGCGTCGATGGCGCCATTCATCGCGCGGCCGGGCCCGAGCTATTGGCCGCTTGCCGCGCATTGCCCGAGGTTGCGCCCGGCCTGCGGTGTCCGACTGGCGAAGCGCGGATCACGCCCGGCTTTCGCCTGCCTGCTCGGCACGTGATCCACACGGTCGGCCCGGTCTGGCGCGGCGGTCGCCACGGAGAACCCGATCGCCTCGCGAATTGCTATCGGGCGTCCTTCGATCTCGCCGTGCGGCATTCGATCGCCAGCCTCGCGTTCCCGGCCATCAGCTGCGGTGCGTACGGCTATCCGATCGACAAGGCCGTCGCGATCGCGGTGCGGGAGGCCCGCGCCTGGCGCGCGCGCGACGCGCGACCGCAGCGGATCGTGTTCTGCTGCATCGGCGCCGAGCTCGCTGCGGCGTATCGGCGCGAGCTCGGCGCCGATGCGGCCAGGGACTGTTCCTGAGTGGCCGCAATTAGCCATCCAAACAGGCTTGTGTCATAGTCGTTTGCCCCTGCACACCCGCCATTCCCTGGGCGCGGGAGAACGTCATGGCAATCCATACTTTCTGCGGCCGCGCCGGTGGCGCGCCGATTTCGTTTTCGTCGTTGATGCTGGCTGCGCTCGCGCTGAGCGGCGCGCTCGCGTTCGCCGGTTCCGCGCGCGCCGCGGATGCCGCGATTTCGCCGGAGAAGGCCGAGTTCGGCGGTCAATGCGCCGAAGGTCTCGCCGAGGGCAAGCATGTGATGACCGATTGTTCGGTCAACTGGAAGGACAAGGACGGCAAGGTCTACTGCTTCTCGAGCAACGAGGCGAAGACCGCATTCCTGAAGAGCCCCGCCGAATCGCTCGAGCGCGCGCGCGCGTTCATTGCCGCGAGCAACGTCGAGTCGACGGAGAAGGCGATGGAGAATTTCGACTCGAACGACGCCGAGAAGCTCGTCGACGGCATGATCAAGACGCAGCTCGCCGCGAACGACAACCTGTTCCCGATCGAGGACGCGCTCAACGGCGACAAGCTCAAGCTCGCCTACGACGGCATCGACTTCACGCGCACGCTCGAAGGCTACGGGTTCTTCCCGGACGTCAAGTTCCACGATCCGCAGAGCGCGGAGAAGAAATACCTGATCGATTTCTGGGTCGTGCCGAAGAACGGCGTGCTCGCCGTGCAGGAGACGCGCATCTATCAGGCGCCGCAGCAGGTCGAAGGCACATGGAAGTCGGTCGCGCGCCAGCCGGTGCCGTGGTGGTGGATTCCGGCGTCCGAGCATCCC
>DAISJF010000300.1:0-3549 GCA_036821625.1 Rhodanobacteraceae bacterium | reverse complement strand
ATGATCGATCGCTCGCGCGAAATCGGCGGCACCGGCAACGGGTACACGGCGTTCGGCGCGTGGTGGCCCGTGTTCCAGGGCCTGCACAACGTGATCGGCTTCCGCACGATCATGTTCTATCCGGACGACAACACCAACTGGGGATTCGGTTTCGACGCCTCGCTCGGCGGCGACGTCAACGCGGCCTGGTTCCAGGAAGTCGCGGCCAACCACGGCGGCGACGGCACGTACGCGAGCCAGCATCTGATCGGAAATCCTCAGGTCCACTACGACCGTGCATCCACGATGATCGATGCGCGCAACCTCGGCCAGTCCATATACAGCGTCAACGCGCAGAGCGAAGCGACGACGCTGTGGAATTTCTGGATGAACGACTGAGAGGCGGGCGCCCCGCGAGCGATGCGCGGCCGCCCGGTTGGCCGCAACTCGCGGGGCGCGCGGGGTCGCGATCGGTTCGCCATCCGCCCGGATGGTCTATGATCGAAGCCGTTTCGCCGGTGCGCGGCACCGGTGCGAACGGGCCGGGGGCGCGCGTGCGATCGTTCTTCAGGGAACTCAGACGCCGAAACGTCTACAGGGCGGGCGCGGCGTACGCCGTGGTCGGCTGGCTGATCGTCCAGATTGCGACGCAGGTGCTGCCGCTGTTCGACGTGCCGCCGTTCGTGCTGCGCGCTCTCGTGCTGGTGCTGCTCGTGGGATTTCCGCTTGCGCTGATCCTGTCGTGGGTCTACGAGCTGACGCCGCAGGGCATCGTTCGCACCGGTGACGTCGCGCCGAGCGAATCGATCACGCATCGCACCGGCCAGAGGCTCAACATCCTGATCATCGGCGTGCTCGCGATCGCGGTGCTGTTCCTCGTCGCGCAGCGCTATCTCTTTCCGCAGCGCCAGACCGCGCAGAACACGGCGATTTCGGACAAGTCGATCGCGGTCCTGCCGTTCGAGAACCTGTCCGAAGACAAGTCGAACGCATTCTTCGCGCAGGGCATCCAGGACGAGATCCTGACGCGGCTCGCCAAGATCGGCGCGCTCAAGGTGATCTCGCGGACATCGACGCAGCACTACGCGAGCAGCCCGGACAACCTTCCCGAAATCGCGCGCCAGCTCGGCGTCGCCAACATTCTCGAAGGCAGCGTGCAGAAGATGGGCGATGCGGTGCACATCAACGTGCAGCTGATCCGCGCCGCGACCGACGATCATCTCTGGGCCGAGATCTACAACCGCAAGCTCGACGACATCTTCGCCGTCGAAGGCGAAGTCGCCGGCGCGATCGCGCAAACGCTGAATGCGAAGCTGTCCGGCAGCGAGCAGGTTGCCGTTGCGGAGAAGCCGACGCAGAACGTCGCCGCGCTCGAAGCCTACCTGCGCGGCCGCGCGCTCGACGGCGCCGGCTACAACTATTCGGTCGTGCGCTCGGCCATAGACGCCTACGCCGAGGCCGTGCGGCTCGATCCCGGCTTTGCGCTCGCCTGGGCGCAGCTCTCGCAAGCCGAAGGCTATCTGTACTTCAACAACGTCGATGCCGAGCGATTCACCGCGGAATCGGTCAAGCATTCCATGGACATGGCCGAGCAGCTCGGTCCCAACCTCACCGAGACACAACTGGCCAAGGCCAACTACTACTACCGAGTGCTGCGCGATTTCGACGGCGCGGCGCAGGCGTTGGAAGCCGCGCGGAAGCAATCGCCGGGCAGCGGGCGCGTGGTGCAGTTCATGGGTCTCATCGAACGGCGGCAAGGCCACTGGGACGCAGCGCTCAAGCACCTCGAGCAGGCCGCGACACTCGATCCGCGCAACGAAGGCCTGATGGTGACGATCGGCGGCGAAACCTATTCGAATCTGCGTCGTTACGACGAGGCGCGGCAGTGGCTCGATCGTGCGCTCGCGCTCGAGCCGAACGACGCGCTGGGAAGCGGCTACAAGGCCAACAGCTACATGGTCGAAGGGCGGCTCGACGAAGCCGCCGAAGTGCTCGACCCGATTCCGGCCAAGGACATCGATCCGGGCCGAGGCCTGTACCGCGTCTGCCTGCGTCTGATGCAGCGCCGCGACGCCGAGGCGATGGCCGCAGCGAAGGATCTGCTGGCGCGGCCGGACGCGTCCCTCGAAGGGTGGCGAACGCGGATCAACCTCTATCTCGGCTTCGCCCAGCTGCGCATCGGCGATGCGGTGGGCGCCAAGGAGACGTTTGCAGCGCTCGCCCAACGCACCGAGCCGATGAAGGATCACATCGACGACTCGCTGATGTCCGCGGATCTCGCCGTTGCGTATGCCGGCGCGGGTCGCAAAGCCGACGCACTCGCGCAGGCCCATCACGCGGTCGAGCTCTTCGCGAACGACGCGATCAATTCGCCGTATGCCGACGCGATGCTGCTCGTCGTGCAGGGCATGACGGGCGATCGCGAAGCGGCGATCCCGCAGATCGCATCGGTGCTGCAGCGACCCGCCGGTGTCACGCCGGCCGTGCTGCGCCTCGATCCGATGTGGGATTCGTTCCGCGGCGATCCGCGATTCGAGAAGCTAGCGGCCGGGACCGCGCCGCCCAGAGCGCCCGCTGCGCCGCAGTAAGCCCTGCGTTCTATCGCGGTGACGCGCGCGACGGATGAAAGATCGAGGCGCCGACGCCGAGCGGGCTGGATCGCGACGTTCGCGATGCCGATATCGCCGAGGCGCTCGGCGATCAGACGGCTCGGCGCGCGCACGCGATCGAAGCGGCGATAGCTACGCGCGTATGACGGGAGGATGTGCGCCCGTTTCGAGCGCGACCGGCCGTTCATGCTCCGGCAACCAGGCGCGGGGCTGTCTGAATCGGGTCGCGCGGCGGCGGTCCCGAGTCTTCACGGATCCGGCTGGCAGGCCGCATCTCGAGAATCGGATACGAGTCCTGAGCCCCGTGATGCTTCGCTGAATCCGCTCACTATTACTATGGGCGTCGGCGGGTCGACGAGAGGTGGGTCATGGAAGGGAAGGCCTCGTTGTCGCAAGGTCTGCACAGGATCCGGCGCGCGTCGGCGATTGCCGTCGTCGCAGCGTTGACCTGGGCTGCGGGATGGTCGACCGACGCGCTTGCGCAGGGTGCGCGTCACATCCCGTCCGATCTTTCGGCCATGTTCACCGCGACGCTGGTATCCGGCACGGACTCCGGTTCGATGCGCTTGCCGGGTCATACCCTGACGGGCCTTCCGTCCGCGAAGGCCGCGCCGGCAACGAGCGATCCGATGACCTTGACGCTCGTGCTGCGACACGACGACGAGGCCGGCTTCCAGAACTATCTCCACGAGGTCTACGACGCGCAGTCGCCACAGTTCCGGCATTTCCTCTCATCGCGGCAGATCGCCGATGCGTTCGGGCCGTCGCAGGAGGTCTACGACCGGCTCGCCGACTACTTGCACGCTCGCCGCTTCGCCGAGGTCGAGCGATCGGCGAACCGCATGACGCTCACCGTGAGCGCGGCGCGTGCGGACGTCGAGTCGGCATTCGCCATCCGCATCGCCGATTACAGCGCCGGCCATCGCCATTTCTTCGCCAACGATGCCGATCCCGCGTTGCC
>DAISJF010000299.1:0-3557 GCA_036821625.1 Rhodanobacteraceae bacterium | reverse complement strand
GCCCGTACTGTCGCCGGATCGAAGCCCCGGCGCAAGAGAAACTGGGCGCGGCGACCGCGTTCCTTCGTGTCCGGCGCGGGCCTGGCGCCGAAACGGCGCTTCATCTGCACGGCCGCAAGCGCGGGCCAGTCGGCATCGGCCGCAGCAATCGCGGCGCGGATCGCCGCTTCGGCAAGGCCGTGCGATTTCAGCTCCACGCGAATCCGCGCGGGTCCGTATCCCTGCGCGATGCGCGCGCGCACGATGCTGGCGCCGAAGCGGTCGTCGCTCTGGTAGCTCTTGTTGCGCAGACGCCCGATCGCGCTCGCGATTTCCTCCTTCGCGTGGCCTTTGCGCAGGAGCTTCGCCTTGAGCTCCCGCGCCGAATGCTCGCGTCGGCAGAGGAGACCGAGCCCGCGACCATACGCATCGGTCGGAGTAGCCTTGTCGCCGGGCTTGCGCATGTGTGAGTCGCAGCGGGCTGCCGCGCAGAATCAGCGCTTCGGTCTCGCCGCGATGCGCGAGGAAATCTGGGCGGCGAGATCGTCGGCGGATTGCCCGGCCGCTTTGACGGCCGGCAGAATCGCGGCGGCATCGAGACCGCCCGGTCGCGACGCTTCCGCGAGTGCCCAGACTCTCGCCGGACGGTCCGGCGTCTCGGAATAGAGAAGCACCGGCTTCGGCATGCGGCTCATCACCGAGCCGAGCGCTTCGACCGCCGTTCCCGGGATCGCACCCTGCTTGACCGGGATGTATCCATAGCCGAGCTGCGCATCGTTCGCCGCACTCTGCATCTGCGCGTACTTCGCTTGATCCGGCGAGTCGTCGTCGGGACGCATGTTCACGATCGTCCGGAATCCCCGGTCGCGAAGCGCCTTCACGCCGGCGACCGTGATCTGGCCGCTGACGGACACGTCGTCGGTCAGGCGACGCGGCGCATTCGGATCCGGAGCGACGTGGCATGCACCGATGGCCGCAGTGGTCAGCACGACCGCGGCCCAGCGCATCCGCCAGTTGGCCATCGGGTCAGGCCTCTTCGACTTCCTCGGCACGCGCCGAGCCCGCGACCGCGCCGCCGTTGAGCAGCTTCGCGCGAAGCTGCGCCTCGATCGCGGCCGCGATTTCGGGATGCTCCTTGAGGTATTGACGCGTGTTGTCCTTGCCCTGCCCGATCCGCTCGCCGTTGTAGCTGTACCAGGCGCCGGACTTCTCGACCAGGTTGTTGTTGACGCCGAGCTCGATCAGCTCGCCTTCGCGCGACGTGCCTTCGCCGTACAGGATCTCGAATTCGGCCTGCCGGAACGGCGGAGCGACTTTGTTTTTGACGACCTTGACGCGCGTCTCCGAACCGACGACTTCCTCGCCGCGCTTGACCGCGCCGATGCGGCGGATGTCCAGGCGCACCGAGGCATAGAACTTGAGCGCGTTGCCGCCCGTCGTCGTCTCGGGATTGCCGAACATGACGCCGATCTTCATGCGGATCTGGTTGATGAAGATGACCAAAGTGCCTGATTTCTTGATGTTCGCGGTGAGCTTGCGCAGCGCCTGGCTCATCAGGCGCGCCTGCAGGCCGACGTGCGAGTCGCCCATCTCGCCTTCGATCTCGGCCTTCGGCGTCAGCGCCGCGACCGAGTCGATCACGACGACGTCGACCGCGTTCGAGCGCACCAGCATGTCGGCGATTTCGAGGGCCTGCTCGCCGGTGTCCGGCTGCGAGACCAAGAGATCATCGACATTGACGCCGAGCTTCTCGGCATACGACGGGTCCAGCGCGTGCTCGGCGTCGACGAACGCGGCGGTGCCGCCGTTGCGCTGGCAGTTCGCGATGACCTGCAGCGTGAGCGTGGTCTTGCCGGAAGACTCCGGGCCGTAGATCTCGACGACGCGGCCGCGCGGCAGGCCGCCGATGCCGAGCGCGATGTCGAGGCCGAGCGAGCCGGTCGAAACGACATCGATCGCTTCATCGGCGCGATCGCCCATGCGCATGACCGCGCCCTTGCCGAACTGTTTTTCGATCTGGCTGAGTGCGGATGCGAGCGCGCGGCGCTTGTTGTCGTCCATTGCCTTTGCCTCTTCGATGCGGTTCATGCGGCGAGATTGCCGCGGGCGCGTCTCAAGGATTAAGACACGCCGCCTCGAACTTCTCGACGAGGATTATCCCACAGCGCCCGCGCCGCGCGAGCCGCGAAAAACGCGTCAGCTCGTAAGAATGCGCCGCACGCCTTCGAGCGCCGCGCCGACGGTCTGGCGTCGTATCGCTTCGCGATCGCCGTCGAAATGGAACAGCTCGGCGCGCGCGTAGCCGCCGCGCCGCTTCCAGGCGATCCATACCGTGCCGACCGGTTTGCCCGGCGTGCCGCCCGATGGTCCGGCGATGCCGGTCACCGCGACTGCGACGCTCGCGCCATATCGAGCGAGCGCACCCGATACCATCTCGACCACGGTTTCCTGGCTCACCGCTCCGGTGCGCTCGAGCGTCTGCGGCTGCACGCCGAGCAGCGACTCCTTCGCCTCGTAGCTGTACGCGACGACGCCGCACTCGAACCACGCCGAGCTGCCCGCGATGTCGGTCAGCGTCTTGGCGACCCACCCGCCCGTGCACGATTCCGCCGTGACCATCGTCTGGCCGCGAGCGAGCAGAATCTCGGCAACGGCTTCGGCGTGCGTGCGCAGCTCGGTGTCGTCCGGCACGTCGATTGCAGTGGTGGCTGTCGTCGACACGTCGTTCCTGTCGATTCGAGGCGGATCGAGAGTCTACTCCCTCGCCGGCCGCGATCGGGATCGTCGTTGCGCGTTCGAGTATCCTCACCGTTTGCACCGCACTCGCCTCTGCCGCTTGCGGGAGACGCCGCGCCGCAGGCGCGGGTGAGGAAAGCCTTGGAATGCATCCCATGCTGCCGCCTTGAGCGCTTGATGGACGTCCCGCTCCCCCGATGACCCGCGACGACTTCGCCCAACACACGCCGCTGATGCGCCAGTACCTCGCCGCGAAGGCGGAGTACCCGGACACGCTCGTGCTCTTCCGCATGGGCGACTTCTACGAGCTCTTCTACGACGACGCGCGCAAAGCCGCGCGACTGCTCGACATCACGCTCACGCAGCGCGGCCAGAGCGCCGGCGCGCCGATCCCGATGGCCGGCGTGCCGTATCACGCGGTCGAGAGCTATCTCGGCAGGCTCATCCGGCTCGGCGAATCGGTCGCGATCTGCGAGCAGCTCGGCGATCCCGCGGCCGCGAAGGGTCTCGTCGAGCGCAAGGTGATCCGCGTCGTCACGCCCGGCACCGTCACGGACGAATCGCTGCTGGAGCAGCGGCGCGACAACCTGCTGCTCGCGATCGCGGCGGGTCAGACGAATGTCGACGCGACGCGCTTCGGCCTCGCCTGGCTCGACCTCTCGTCCGGACGGTTCGCCTTGAGCGAAGTCGCCGGCGCCGAGACGCTCGCCGCCGAGCTCGCACGCCTCGCGCCGGCCGAGACGCTGGTCGGCGAGGACGTCGCCTGGCCGAAAGTCGTGGCGAGCCTGCCGGGCCTGCGCAAGCGCGGTCCCTGGCATTTCGACGCAGCGACCGCGACTCGC
>DAISJF010000298.1:0-3579 GCA_036821625.1 Rhodanobacteraceae bacterium | reverse complement strand
CCCGGTCTGCGCGCCTCCGATCGCGACGGAGCCCGCAGGCACGCGCGTGCGCGGCGACGCGCGGCGCGGCATGTGCAAGACAGGGTCGAGGCCGAACAGGTACGGAAATCCCGGAGCAAAACCGAGCATCGCGACGCGATAGGTCGCGGCCGTGTGCCGCGCGATGACTTCCGCAATGGTCAACCCGGCGTGTTGTGCGAGCGCTTCGATGTCGCTCCCGAACGCAGCGCCGTAGCAGACCGGAATCTCCGTCGTCACCGCATCGCGCAGTGCCTGTGCCGGCGGAGCGCGAAAAATCGCCTTGACGGCGCCTGCGATGTTGCGCCACGGCGGACGGCCATGCGCGTCGAGCCAGGCCGACGGTTCGTAGTGGAGACCGAGCGTCGCGTACGCGGGGACGATGTCGACGATGCCGGGCAGATGCGCCGAGCGCAGCGTCGCCGAAGCGGCGTGCACGCGTGCGTTCGCTTCGGGATCGAGCCCCGCGCCGAAACGCAGGAGCAAAGCGGATTCGCCGAGCGGCTCGATCGTGAAGTGCGGGCTCGATGTGCCGGCGCTCATGCGGTACGCAGCGCGTCGCGCAGCTCGGCGACGCGCGACTGGCGTTCGGCTTCGGCGTATGCAACGCGTTCGCCGCGTCCCCAGATCGGCTGCGGCCAGGCCGCGTCGCCGATGAAGCGCGCGATCACGTGCACGTGCAGTTGCGGCACGACGTTGCCGAGTGCGGCGACGTTGAGCTTGTCGGGGCGCCACAGCGTTTCGATCGCGCGGCAGACGAGGTTGATCTCGGCAAGCAGCGCGCGCTGATCGCCGTCGTCGAGGTCGATCAGCTCGCGCGCGCCGGCGATCCGCGGCACGAGCACGAGCCAGGGAAACCGCGCGTCGTCCATGAGCCGGATCTGCGAGAGCGGCAGGTCGCCGATCGCATGCGTATCGGCTTCGAGGCGCGGATCGAGAACGAAGCCGCTCACGCAGCGCCCAGATGTCGCGAAAAGAACGCCAGCGTGCGCTCGAGCGCGAGCTTCGCGCTCGGCGCGTCGTACGCTTTCGGATCGACGTCGCGATCGAACGCGTGGCCGGCCGGGTAGGTGTAAATCTCCGCTTGCGGCAGCACCTCGCGGTGTCGCGCGACGGCTTCCGGCGGAATCGACGAATCGCGCTCGCCGAAGTGGAATTGCACCGGCGCCTTCACCGGCTCGTCGAGGAATTTCACGTTGCGCGCGCCGTAGTAGCTGACGGCCGGCATCCCGAGCCGCGTCGCCGCGAGGAACGCGACGGTGCCGCCCCAGCAATAGCCGACGCAGCCGATGCGGCCGGCCGAACGGATCGCCTCGGCGGCGCTCGCGACATCCTCGATCGCGAGCTCGAAGCTGATCTCTCCGACCAGCCCGCGGCCGCGTTTGAAACCGGCTTCGTCGTAGCCGAGCTCGACGCCGCTCTCGATGTGATCGAAGAACGCCGGCGCGATCGCGACATAGCCGTGCTCGGCGAAGCGGTCGGTCACATGGCGCATGTGCGGATTGATGCCGAAGATCTCCTGCACGACCACGATGCCGCCCCGCGGCGTTCCGCTCGGGCGCGCGACGTACGCACCGATGCACTGCGTGCGCGAGGTGTTGAGCTGGATCTGCTCGCCCATGAGATGCCTCGTTGTTCGCGATCCGCGCAGCGTAAGCCGGCGGAAGGAAGTTGGGAACGGGGCGGGTGGTCCTTTACGCGGCGGCCGGCGACGATCGTGCCGGCGTGCGCCCTATGCACGAAAACGAGATCAGATCGGCACGACGCGCCTGCGCCACTCCTCGGCATAACGCTCGACACGATTCCGTCCCGCGCTCTTCGCGGCATAGAGCGCCTTGTCGGCCGCTTCGAGCAGCGCCTCGAGCCGCGGCGGCGGATCCAGCTGCGCGAGCCGCGCGACGCCGATGCTCACGGTCGCGACCGACTTCAGCACGACGCCGAGCTCGCCGAGTTTTTCGGCGACGCGCGTGCGCACGCGCTCGGCGAGGGCGAGCACCGCATCGGGCTCGCAGTCCGCGACGATCGCGACGAACTCCTCGCCGCCGACGCGGCCGAGCAGATCGCCGGGCCGCAGGCAGCGGCGCATGGCCTCGACGCCGGCGACGAGCACGCTGTCGCCGTAGAGGTGTCCATACAGATCATTGATCTGCTTGAAGTTGTCGAAATCGATCAGCATGACGGCGAGCTCGCGTCCGTCGGCTGCGCATTCCTCGATGCTGCGCGCCAGCCGGTTGAGACTGTGCCCGCGATTGGAGACGCCGGTCATCGAGTCCGTGATCGAGGCCTGGTAGAGATCGGCCGCCTGCTGCTCGAGCCTGCGGTTCGCGTTGGAAAGCGCAATGCGTTGCCGGTCGATCTCGGTGTTGCGCCGCGCGAGCGCGTAATTGAGCCGGCGCACGCCGATGAAACGCCACGCCAGCAGCAGGAGCAGCCCGCCGAGCGCGGTCATCGCGAGAAGCCCGACACGGCCTTCGAGGCGCTGCGTATCGAGCAGCGCAGCCTTGAGCGCGTTGTCCTTGGAAAGCAGCGCGACGCGTTGCTCGGCTTCGGCGCGCGCGTGGCGTGTCTCGAGCGCGGCCAGCTGGCGGCTCGCGCGGATGCCGAGCAATTCCTCGCGCTCGGCCGCGAACTTGTGCGCGAAGCGCAACGCGTCCGCGTCGTCGTGCTCGGCGCGGGCCAGCTGCTCGCGCGATGCGTACGCGAGCGCGAGCTGCGGACGCAGGCGCGCGGCTTCGAGGCCGGCGATCGCTTCGTCGAGCAGCCCGTGCGCGCGCAGCCGATCGTGGTCGAGCAGCGCGATATCGGCGAGGTGCAGCAGTGCGCGCGCGACGATCTCGCGCTGGCCGAGCTCGCGGCCGAGCGCGAGAGCGGCTTCGAGCTCGGCGCTCGCTTCGCCGGTGCGGTGCTGGCCGAGCAGGGCGCGGCCGATCTCGAGGCGCTCGAGCCCCTGATGCGGTCGATCGCCGAGTGCCGCATCGATCGCCAGCGCTTCCTGCGCGGCGGCTTGCGCCTCGGGATATTCGCCGAGATCGTTGAGGAGTCCCGCGTAGGCGCCGACCACCGGCGAATACGCGGACGGGTTGCGTTGCCTGGCGGCGACGTCGAGCGCGCGTTCGAAATACGAGCGCGCCGTGGTCGCGTCCTCGATCTCGCGATAGAGCAGGCCGACATTGCGGTACGCGATCTCGAGCTTGTCGCCTGTGTTCTCGCGCAGCGCGACCGATTCGAGCGCCATGTCGAGCGCCTTGGCGAAATCGCCGCGGTCGCGATACACCGTCGCGAGGTTGGTCAGCGATTGCGCGGAGCCGTATGGGTCGGCCGCCGCGCGGTAGATCTCGAGCGCATGCTCCTGATGCGCGAGCGCGCCGTCGAGATGTCCGCGGCGACGTTCGAGCACGCCGAGGTTGGCCTCGGCGAACGCGGCCTGGACGCGGTTTCCGCTTGCGTCGGCCGCCTGCGCGGGCTGCTCGGCGAGCTCCTCGCAGCGCGCGTAGTCGCCTTGCGAAAGAGCGATCTCGACGCGCTGCGCCAGCGCAAAGACCCGGTCATCGGGATCGCCGC
>DAISJF010000297.1:0-3583 GCA_036821625.1 Rhodanobacteraceae bacterium | reverse complement strand
GATTGCGAGTACGGCGCGCCTGCGCAGACGTTGGCGTTCAGCGTGGCCGGCAGCACCGTCAGCGCGCACCACTGGCCGTTGTCGCCGAGATAGCCGCCCGCGCCGCCGCTGCCGCGGTCATAGGCCTCGATCAGCTTGAGAACGGCGGTCGCCGAGCCGGCCGGCGCCGATGTGAAGCTCGACGGGAGGTGCATTCCGCTCTCGATGAGATTCCCGCTGCCATAGCGTGCGTCGACGCGCACGACGTAGAAGAAGTTGGAGCCATCCGTACCGCTCCACATGATCGGTGCGCGCAGAACCGCGGCGCCCTGCGACACGCCGGACACGCCGGCGCACGCGACCGTCTCGTTGATCTCCGCCGGCGTCGTGTCGCACGGATTGGTCGGCACGAGCGACCAGTTCGGAGCGTTCCAGCTGAAGCCGGGCGTCGGGATCCAGTTGACCAGGTTGCTGAACTGCTCGACGCGTTTCGTCTCGTAGCTGTTGCGAAGCAGACCGCCGCTGAGCGGAGACTGGGTTTCCCCTTGCGCCCCGATCGCGTGGCAAACCAGCGAAGTCTCGTTGAACCGGTTCACGCCGAGCATGCTCGCGTTGTACTCGACGCTCGAGACGTCCAGCGCGACCGGCAGCATCCACGAGCCGTGCTGCGGGATCACGGTCACCGGCGTCGGCGGCGGCGGGTTGTCCGGATAGACGTTCGCGCAGAACAGGAAGCCGTCGGTGGCCACCGTGAGACTGCCCGAGCCGCCCGAGGTCACGTATGTAAAGCCGGGCGGCGTCGTGATGCTCAGCCCCTGCTCGTCATTGACAATCAGCGTGGCGGCTGCGCAGATGACCGGGGTGAGGAAGACAGAAGCGGCGAGACTGGCGAGGATCGGTGCGGCAGACGTCTTGAATGCGGGCATTGCTGGGCTTCTCGTCGATTGCGGTATTGCACGTACGCGATGCGCTCCGCCCTGCGGAGCACATGGTTTGTACGCGGACTTTCCCTTCGCCCTTCGGCCTGCGGTGCCTTCTTTCGTCCACGCGGAGTGGACCGGGGAACCGTCATGCTACACTCGGGCGGTCGCATTCTATCCACTAATGCGCCCGAGCGCACCTGTTAAGTTCGCAGAAGACAAGGATTTTTGCGGCTGCGGTCACGACATCTGCTCCCGAACGACACCATGCGCCCCTTCCCGAGTGTTCTTACGCTTCTCCTGACCCTGTCCTCGACCATCGCCGCCGCGCAGACGCAGCCGGCGACGCTCGAGGAACGCATGTCTCAGGCAGAGCTCCGCGCCGCCGGCCTCGATCGCCTGTCGCCGGAGGAGCTCAAGTACCTGAACGACTGGCTGCGCACGCACGGCGCGGGCAGCGCCCAGGTCGTCACTCCGAGCGGTCAGCCGGTCTTTTATCCGGACTCCTCGGCGCGCGACACGGTCGAGAGCCACATCGTCGGCCAGTTCACGGGCTGGCGCGGCAAGACCGTCTTCAAGCTCGACAACGGCCAGGAATGGCGCCAGGCCGAATCGGGCTCGTATGACGCGGGCAAGTTCGAGGATCCGGTCGTACGCATCAAGCCGATGCTGCTCGGCAGCTGGCTCATGTACGTCGACGGCTGCGGATGCAGCGTGCGCGTGCAGCGAATCAAATGAGCTCAGGATGAACTCATCCCGTGCAGGCCATGGATGGCCGACGACACGGGATCCAGTTTCCTTCGTCACATACGCTGAAGCGCCCGCCAGCAAGAGCGCCCTCACCCTGCCCTCTCCCGCAAGCGGACAGGGGAAAATGCGCGGCGCAGTCAGGCTGCTCCGGCGGTTTATCGGAGCGACGACGCCCGCAGTCCATCCACCAGCTTCGCCAGCCTCTTCGGCGACACCGGTTCCGCCGTGCGCAGCTCCTGCGCGAACGTCGACACGCGCAGCTCCTCGATCAGCCAGCGCAGCTCATCCAGCGCCGGATCGGCGCCGCGCTCGGCACGCAGCTTGAGGTAGTCGCGCCAGTAGAGCTGCACGCCCAGCATGCGTGCCTGATCGCGCGCGGGATCCTGTCGCAGGCGTTCGGCGCGCAGGCGCATCGCACGCAGGTAGCGCGGGAAATGCGCGAGTCGCGCTCTCGCCGTGTCGCGCACGAACCCGGGCTCGAGAAGGCCTGCCAGCTGCTCCTCGATATCGTCGTAGTTCGCGCGCGCGAATCCGAGCAGCGGCGGCTCCAGCAGCGGCTTGAGCTCTGCGTAGCTCGCGATGATGTCCTCGACGATCGTCAGGCGCTCCATGGCCGCGGCGAACAGGGAGCGCGCGATGTCGTCGCGCACGCGCGCGAAATCCTCGCGACGACGCAGGTCCAGATCCTGCGCGGCGATGCGTTCGCGCAGCGCGCCTTCGATCAGGTCTGCGCGCAGGCTCTCGGCGCTGCCGAGCGGCGCCCACTTCAGCATCAGCGCGTTCTTGAGCGGCAACTGCCGGCGTGCGTGCTTGATGTTGTCGGCGAGCGCATGGCGCAACAGACGCTCGACGCCGCCGCGATGCGAGGCCAGCGCTTCATCGCGCCGCTCGAACACGCGCAGCGCGACGCTCTCGCCGAGGTCGACCAGCGCCGGGAACGCGGTCAGGCCACCGGGTGAAATCACGCGGTCCGGGATTTCATCGAAATCGAAGGCATCGACATGCTCGCGCGTCAGCTCGACATCGGCGCGGCGCGAGAATGCGACGCGCGCGGCGCCGGTCCATTGCGACTGGATCGCGGCGAGATCGCGGCTTTCCGCGAGCACGCCGCCGTCCTCGTCGTTGATGCGGAAATTCATCGAGAGATGCGGCGGCAACGGTGTGCCGGCGAATTCCGCTGCGGCGACGGCGACGCCGGTGACACGCATCAGGTACGCCGCCAGCGCCGAGGCAAGCGGCTCTTCGCGCGCG
This sequence comes from Rhodanobacteraceae bacterium, assembly GCA_036821625.1. Lineage (GTDB taxonomy): Bacteria > Pseudomonadota > Gammaproteobacteria > Xanthomonadales > Rhodanobacteraceae > Dokdonella_A. Next base: position 683 of record DAISJF010000297.1, on the reverse strand, counting down.
TGTTCGGCTTGCGCGAACGCGCGTGCGAAATCCGGCGCAGGCACGAAGTTGCGGCGCAGCGATTTCGGCAACGCACGGATCAGCTCGGCGACCTTTTCCTGCAGCATGCCGGGCACCAGCCATTCGCAGCGCGCCGCGGAGACTGCGTTCACGAGCGCCAGCGGTACGTGCAGCGTCACGCCGTCGGCAGCGTCGCCCGGCACGAATCGATAGCTCAGGCGCAGCCGGTGTCCGGCCACGTCGAGATGCGCCGGGAACTCGCGCGCGCCGATGGCAGGCGTTTCGCCGAGCACGTCGGCGAGCGACCAGTGCAACGCAGCCTGCTCGGCCGGCCTGGCCTGCCGATACCACGCATCGAGCGCAGCGACCGTCTGGATGTCGCGTGGCAGTTTGCCGTCGAAGAACGCCGCGAGCTCTTCCTCTTCGCGCACGAGACCCGTGCGCCGCCGCTTCGCCTCGATCTCGTGCGCCTGCGCGAGCACGCGCGCATTCGCGCGCACGAAGTCGGCGCGCGCATCGATCTCGCTGCGCGCCAGCGCTTCGCGCACGAAAACCGCGTGCGCGAGATCGGGATCCTGGCGGCCGAACGTCACCGCGCGCTTCTCGACGAGTGTCAGGCCGAACAGCGTGACCTGCTCGTACGCGAGCACGGCGCCGCGCCTGCGCGACCAGTGCACGTCGCG